>NZ_FYDY01000044.1:0-33653 GCF_900187435.1 Pseudomonas sp. Irchel s3b5 | reverse complement strand
TCGACCTGATCGACCACCGACAATTTAAAAGCCAGCGTGTAATCGCGCTGACTGCGCCTTTTCCCCGAATCCATTGCTCCCTCCTGAAAATAGGTCAGAAGGTGTAAACCTTATTCAGGACGGGACATCAGTTACAAAAAAGCCGACACTAATGTCGGCTTTTTTGTGGGCGTTTTCTGCATTAAAAACCGCGGATGACTCGGGACTTGAGGTCGGCGTGAAAGCGATCCGCATTGGATTTGTTAACGCTGCGCACCGACTCGCTACCGGTCACCGAATCCAGTGACATCGAGCGCTTGAGCATCGACTCGTTGCGATAGGCATCGATGAAGAACTCGATGTCCCGGTCGCTGGTCAGCTTCGGCCATTTGTCGAGGTACAGCGGCAGCTCTGTCGGGCCGGTCTTGAATGAGCAGATGCGCCGGTTGGTGATGGTCGCTTCGCCGATTTCGAACGGCACCCACCAGGACAGTGCGGTTTTCTCCGACACCACTGCCAGCAGGTGTGTGCATTCGCTGATGTTGCGGGTGATCACCCCGGTGATGTCGTCGGTGGTCTGGGATTCGGCATCCAGTACGTCGAGATAGGTCTTGATGTTGGCCTGCATCAGGCGCGTGTTGATGTTGATCGCGTGGGCGCGGTCCATGTGGCGGTAGCTGATAAACACTGGCATCAGAAATGTCCCTTGATCGCGAGTTCGCGGTAATAGGCGCCGAGGGCGGTGAGGCGGCAGCCGGTGGAGTGGATGGCGGCGTAGTACATGTGTTCGGCGTCCACCGGTTCGACCAGGCTGTGGCGGTTGCACTTTTGCAACTGGGCGAAGACCTCGCCCTGTTCCGGGTTGAACTCGGGCTCGGTGGGCTCAAAGCTGGGGGCGAGGGGGTACACCGACTCTGCTTCGGCAAACCATTCGGGGAGTTTGCGAAGGATTTCCTTGGGGATCAGCGGTGACACTTCGCGCAGGGAAATGAACTGCGAGACATTGGTCTTGAACACCGGACGCTGTTCCCAGGCATCAAGGGCATTGTCGACAAACGAATAGAGGCTTCCGGGGGTGATCTTGCCCAGGATGTTCGCGGCTCCGCCGTGCAGGGCCTGGAGCAGCAATCCGGTGAACACGCCGTGCTGCATGCCCTCCATCGCCGGCTCTTCCTTTTTACAGGCGGTCAGAATGGTCATGCCTTCGCCGACCACGCTGCCTTCGCTGCGCAAGGCGCGCAGTTCGCCGGCCGAGCCGCTCTGGCAACAATCGAGAATGATCACTTTGTTTTTGATCTTGGTGGCCTTGCTCGCCCAGTTGAGGATGTCGCTGAGGCGAATCCCGTCCTTGGCGCTCTTGTAATCCTGCGGGATCAACATGCCTTCGTCGGTGTCGGTGTCGAAGCTGCCGTGACCGGCGAAGTACAGTAGCGCGACGTTGCAGTCACCGGAAAACAGCTCGCGAATCTGGTCTTCGAGTTTTTCCCTGCTCAGGAACTCCTCGGCGGAAGTCAGCACGATGTTCTTGAAGTTAGGATCGCCATTGGCGTCGGTTTTCAGCACGGAGGCCATGGCCATGGCGTCATTGCTGCAACCGCTCAGGCGTGACACATGGGTGTAGTCGTTGATGCCGATAAACAGTCCTTTGCGCATGATCAGGCCGCCGTATACAGGCGAATCGCCTTGACGATACTGCTGGTGTTCCACGCGCATTCGGCGTGGGCGGCGTCAGATTCCATCGTGCAGGGGCCGTTCCACGAGTGGCTGTTGGACAAATGACAGGTTTGCATGGGTGACCCTCGATGTCGCAGGCGTGCGAAGAGGGTTTGAACTTAGGCAATTTGACGACAGCCACAAGGGACTGGGACTTAAAGAGAAATGCCCTACAAGGGGGTGTGCAGGCGCCTACAGAAAGGTCTGACGTTCCAGTGGAGAGGGGAGGTTGCAGCAGAACCGCCGACCCACTGCCCGGTTGGGTTCCGGGCGGTGGGTGCAGCTGTTTAGTAGCCGTTTTCCGGCAGGCTGGCGATGATCGAGCGGTAGCTGTTCATCCGTTGTTGCTGAACGCGGCCATCTTCCAGGGCCTTGAGCAGGGCGCAACCGGGTTCGCGGTCGTGCTTGCAGTCGCGGAAGCGGCAGGTGCCGAGCAGGTCGTTGAACTCGATGAAGCCGGCCTCGACATCGGCGCGGCTGACGTGGCCCAGGCCGAATTCGCGGATGCCCGGGGAGTCGATCAGCTCACCGCCACCGGGGAAGTGGAACAGGCGCGCGGTCGTCGTGGTGTGAGTGCCCTGGCCGGATAGCTCGGAAAGCGGGCCGACGCGGGTTTCGACTTCCGGCAGCAGGCTGTTGACCAGCGACGACTTGCCGACGCCGGACTGACCGACGAACACGCTGATGCGGCCGTCCAATTGCTTCTGCAATTGCTCCATGCCGTTGCCGTGGTGGGCCGACACTTCGAGCACCGGGTAACCCAGCGTGCGGTAAACCGCGAGCAAGGCATTCAGCGCTGGCGCGTTGTTTTCATCGATCAGGTCGAATTTGTTCAGCAGCAACAGCGGCTTGATGCCTGCGTGCTCGGCAGCCACGAGGTAGCGGTCGATCAGGTTGGCATGGGGCTCGGGCAGCGGCGCGAAGACAATGACGATCATGTCGACGTTGGCCGCCACCGGCTTGAGCTGACCACGGCTGTCCGGGCGACACAGCTCGGTGTTACGCGGCAATTGCGCCACGATCACGCCGATGCCCTGGTTGCCGGCACGCCAGACCACCTGGTCACCGGTCACCAGTGCCGGGAGGTTGGCACGCAGGTGACAACGGAACACATGGCCGGCCAGCTCACCGTCGCGAGCCTCGACTTCGACCTGCACACCGAAGTGCGCGATCACCAGACCGTGCTGTTCCGGGCCCAGATCGCCGCCCTCAAGCGCCTCGACAGCCGAGGACTCGCGTTTGGCGGCGCGGGCAGCGCGTTCGCCCTGAATCTTTTCGATGCGCCAGTTTTGACGACGATTGAGTTGGCGTTTGGCCATGGGTGTTCCGTATATAGAATGCAGCGATTAGGTAAAACGGCCGCGAGTTTAGCACGCCCGGGCACTGGCCTAGGCTAAACTGCGCAGCATTGCCTAGGAGCCGACACATGCAAAATTCGCAGAACCTGATCTGGATCGACCTGGAAATGACCGGTCTGAACCCGGACACCGACGTCATCATCGAACTGGCCACCATCGTCACCGACAGTGAACTGAACACCCTGGCCGAAGGCCCGGTGATCGCCATTCACCACAGCGATGCAGTGCTCGCCACCATGGACGAGTGGAATACCCGCACTCACGGCAACTCGGGCCTGACCCAGCGCGTGCGCGACAGCCGCATCAGCATGGCCGAAGCCGAAGCGGAAACCATCGCCTTTCTGGAAAAGTGGGTGCCCAAGGGCAAGTCGCCGATCTGCGGCAACAGCATCTGCCAGGACCGTCGCTTCCTTTATACGCACATGAAATCCCTGGAAAGCTACTTCCACTATCGCAACCTTGACGTGTCTACGCTCAAGGAACTGGCCGCGCGCTGGGCGCCGGACGTGCGTGACAGCTTCAAGAAGGGCAGTACCCACCTGGCGCTGGACGATATCCGCGAATCGATCGCCGAGTTGCAGCATTACCGCCAGCATTTCATCAAGTTCTAAGCCTGGAATCCGATCTGTAGGAGCCGGCTTGCTGGCGATGGCGCCATTGAGGACGCCATCGCCAGCAAGCCGGCTCCTACAAATGATGTCGCCCTCTTTTGGTGCTTGGGTGAAGTGAGTAGACTGCGCGCCTTTTCTGCAAGGACCGCCCCCCATGTTACTGATGCTCTACCTGATCGCCATTACCGCCGAAGCCATGACCGGCGCCCTGTCTGCCGGGCGTCGGGGCATGGACTGGTTTGGCGTGGTGTTGATCGCCTGCGTCACGGCGTTAGGCGGCGGTTCGGTACGCGATGTGCTGCTCGGTCACTATCCGCTGACCTGGGTCAAACACCCGGAATACCTGGTCCTGACAACCATCGCGGCGATGTTCACAGTCTTCACTGCTCGCTGGATGCGTCATCTGCGCTCACTGTTTCTGGTGCTTGATGCCGTTGGCTTGGTGGCATTCACCCTGATCGGCTGCATGACTGCCCTGGAAATGGGGCATGGCATGTTGGTCGCCTCAGTCAGCGGTGTGATCACCGGTGTGTTCGGCGGCATCTTGCGGGATATCTTCTGCAACGATATCCCGCTGATCTTCCGACGAGAGCTGTACGCCAGCGTCTCGTTCGCGGCGGCGTGGTGTTACATGCTTTGTCTTTACCTGAACTTGCCGGGTGAACAGGCGATTCTGATCACACTGTTCGGCGGCTTCCTGTTGCGCTTGCTGGCGATCCGTTTCCACTGGGAAATGCCCAAGTTTGTTTACAATGACGAGCATTGAAACTTGTCGCGTTGTCATTGTTTTCAGGGCGCGTGCGGTAGTTATGTAGTGCCTTGATGAGTAGTTGTTTTTATAAGCTGATTTTTTACTTCGGCTTATAGGCAATTCCCATGGCAATTCATGAAAAGTTCATAGAAGAAAGAATACCTGGCTGGCTGACCCACGCGTCGCCAGCCCGGCGCCAGGCGTTGCGACGTGTTGCGGTCAAGATTCCTGAATGGAGCCGAAACGCCGCTGCGGCGGCTCATGCGGAGCTGGCGCAAGCGGTCAAGGCCCGTTGGTCCTCGCAGGCGAAGGTAGATCGCTTGTTCGAACGGTTGAGCGATGTCCGTCGGTTTGCCGACCCATTGCTTCGACAGGCGCTAAAAAACCGTTTTGGCGTTGAGGTTGATGTCAACCGAACTTACCTGCGGCTCTATCTACCCACCGGTATCGCCGTGGGCTATCAAACTAAAACCCTTTCCTTGCTTGATGCGGCCTTGCATAACTTCGAGAGCAAGGAATCGGGCGCTCACTACTTTGATAGCGCGTCCTGCTTTATCGATGAGCCCAGTACGCTTGGCCACTTCAACGTGCTGGCAATTAATGACCGCATCAGCGTCAGTGCATTTGTTTCCCTGTGCCGCGAGCTGGATATCGGCGGCCAATACGCACAGCAACTTGAAACATTGTTGCTGCCTACGGATGCCTTGGCCAAAGCGGTCTTGGCGTCCAAGGTCAAGACCAGTCAACAGGATGCATTCAGGGCCGCGGTGCTGCTTGCGCGGATGAAAGGGGATATCGGCTCTGATTGCCAGGCCTCGCTTTTGCAGTTACTCGATGACTCTGGCTCTGGGCCAACGCAGTGCTGCCAGTTGCAGATCTTTGAGGCGAGGCTGACGGGGATCATGGTGCTGGCGGGGGATTTTGAGCGTGCTTCCACGGTTATGCCGTTGGTCGTATACATCCCGGACGATCCGCAGCACCCGGTCAAGGAATATCCGTCGACGCTGGCGTTCAAGTCAGCTTTGACGGAGCGATTGCGCTCAACGGACTACCAGCGTTTTTTTGCCCGGTTTGTCGCACATGAGCATCGCGGTTCATTTTTTGCCGCCCTCGACCAGCATTTGCATGTTGTGATGTGGCATCCACCGCAACCTGGTGACCCGCGGCCTGCCTGGCGGCGTGCGCGAGTGGACAATCCCGCACTGCGATTTGATATGCACAGGATTCAGGGTGATCCGTGGCAATGGTTGTATCAGGAGAGCCTCAACAAGATTCTCAATGATGCTCGCGCCATTGCCGTGCCCACGGCGGACGCCGACCGCAAGTCGCGTTGGGCGCTGTGGGACGGCATTGTGAACGTGGCCTCTATCGTGCTGCAGGTGGCCAGTCTGGTCGCGATGCCGTTTGTGCCCTTGATGGGCGAATTGATGTTGGCTTACGCCACGTATCAACTGCTGGACGAAACGTTTACCGGCATTCTCGATTGGGCTGAAGGACAGGTCTCCGAAGCCGCCGATCATCTGCTGGCCATCGCGGAAAATCTGGCTCAACTGGCGACCTTCGGAGCGGCGGGAGCTGTGGCGGGGAAAATGCTGTCGATCAAACCTTCAGGATTTGTCGAAGGGCTCAAACCGGTGGCGCTTCATGATGGCCGCACGCGGTTGTGGAATCCGGATTTACAACCTTACGAAACACCCCTCTCGCCACCTTCGGAAGGTGCACAGGACGCATTGGGTCTTCGGCTCCACGCCGGCAAGACTGTCCTCACGCTTGAAAATCGCACCTACGAAGTCGCTGCCAATCCTGAAAGCGGCGTCTACCACGTACGCCACCCGAAACGGCCGAACGCCTACCGACCTCGCCTGACCCACAACGGAGCCGGCGCCTGGGCGCATGAGGTCGAGCGACCAATGGAATGGCAGGGCGCGCAATTGTTCCGGCGGTTGGGCCATTCGGTCGCGGAGTTTTCCGACGAGACGGCACGCCGCATCCTCGCCGTCAGCGGTGTCGACGACGCCATGTTGCGGCATGTGCACGTTCACGCCCGGCGCCCACCGGCCTTGCTGGAAGACACGATTCGCCGGTTCAAACTCGATCAGCGCATCCAGGGTTTTCGCGAACAAATGCTCAGCCCCGATCCGGGCGTTTATGCCAAGGCCGATGTTCAACTGCAAAAACACCTGTTGCAGATGCAGCAGGTCAATCTGCCCGAAGTTCGGTTGCGTGCCGGCCAGTTGATGGAGACCCTTTGGGATATCCTTGGCGAGCGCGAGCAGAAGCAGCTGTTGGGATTGAGCCCTGCACCGGGTGACGCGCTGCCAGCGCGGCATGTCCGAACCGCCCTGCTGCGCGGCAGGATGGCTCGATGGGCAGAGGAAAACCGGGGGCCATTGTTCCGCGTTCTTGAGGAATCGTTCGAATCGGCTGCAAGCGCCGAAACGCAGCAGATGCGCAGAACCTTCCCCGGTCTGCCTCGAACCGTCGCAGAAGAACTGTGGCGTGAAGCCAGTGCTGCCGAGCGACTGCTCCTGCATAACAGTCCAGGAATGCCGCGGCGAATGGCGCAAGAGGCGTTGTTTTATTTGCGTGAGTTACGCCTCACTCGCGCTTATGAAGGGCTGTACTTGCAGGCGGTATCCAGCGCAGACAGCGACAAGCTGGCCTTGCACATGCTCGAAACCCTTGAAGGCTGGAAAGCCGATATACGGCTGGAGGTGCGCGAAGGTCACTTCGAAGGCGCGTTGTTGGACAGTGTCGGGCCCATCGACGCACCCATTCGCAAAGTACTGGTCAGGCAGCAAAATCAATACGAGACGTTTGACGAGCATGGGCTGCACCTGCACGGCCGAGACGAACTGTTTGCCGCTATCCAGCGCGCGCTGCCGCAGGCACAACGCGAGGCGCTGGGGTTGCCACATGTCGGTCAGGTTCGCGAGTTTGAGCAAAAGCTCAGGCAGCAGGCGCTTTTGCCTCGTCCAGAACTGAGAGAGCTGTTCGGGCAACCACCGTTGGAGCCCCGAGCTCGTTCACCGATGGGGCTCGCTGTCAGGCGTTCTGGTTACTTATTGGGGGGAGGTGACCTCGAACCGCCCGAAGCACGACCGCTCGCACAACGCTTTCGAGCGCTTTTCCCGACGCTTTCCGAGGAGGACCTGGCAGCGTTGCGCCATGAGCGATTGACCGGGGATCCGTCGCTGGCCATGGCCCATCTGGAAATCGAGTACCTCTCGTTGGTCAATGATCTTGAACTGTGGGTCAAAGACGTACCCTCTCGGCACCTCGTGACCGGTGCGTTATTGGATGCCGGCACCGTTGAAGAGCAACGTTTCAACCGACAAGCGTTCATGGAAGAGCTAAAGGCCAGTTGGTCGCATAAACAAACGTTGGCGAGCCCCTATGAGCCCCATCACTTTTACTTGTACCTGGACGTAATGGGGACACTTCCCGAACTGTCTGCCAGCTTCGGGCACGTGACCGAATTGGTGCTGGGCAGCCGCACCCAGCCTTTGCGTGGACATGGTCTTCTAAAGAGTTTTACCGGGCTGCAGTTTCTTACGCTGGAGGGCGTCAATTTAGGCACTTTTCCTGAAGAAATTTACCAGATGCGAAGTCTGCAATCCTTGACCCTGAACGATTGCGCTGTCCAGCTCACCGACGCTACGGCGGAAGGCCTGTCTCGAATAGAAAGTTTGAAGTTGTTGAGTCTGAATGACAATCCACTCGGGCAAAGTCCACATGTGGGTTTTATGAAAGAATTACGCGATCTCTATTTGCGTAATACTCAATTGACCGAAGTCCCATCCGGCTTATCCGATTTAGAATGTTTGTCGAGGGTTGATTTGACATTTAATGCAATAGTCGAGTTGCCTGAGGAGCTTTTTGAGGTGCCGGATACTCGTGATGTCGACTTTAACTTAAGTGGGAATCCGTTGAGTCTGGTTAGTTTGCGTCAAATCGGAGCTTATCTCGATGGGGCGGGCCTTGATCGCAAAGTTTCGATTCGATTTGACGGACTGAATCCTGATGTCGAAGTCGTAGAAAGTGATTCTGAGGGTCCGTCTTCAGACAGTGCGTTAGGCAGTGAGGAGGGAAGCGACGAAGAACTGGATTGAGTTTTTGATTTTAGAGGTTGTCTACATATATTGACTCTTTTTTTGGTGTGCGACTTTAGAGTGGGTGTTGTAGTTTCTTCAATTGGTGGGTCTGTCATGAACCTGGAATTGATCGATCAAAAGCACTGATCAAAAATAATCTAAAAGAGTCAATATTATGTCTGTGGAAAGTGGAAAACCTGCGCGGTTGTCGGTTTTTAAAGTTCAATTTGACGGAGGGGCCGCTCTCACGTCAAAAAAAATATATGCCAACGGAAAAATGCAGGTTCGAGTGCGGGTGATTCTTGCAGCGGTAGACGGAGGGGGGAATCTTGCCATTTTAACGCCGTCTATCTATCACTCGTTGAGGTTGATCGACTATAAAACAGGAAAATTACTAGCGGACGGTTGGGTAGCAAGTGAACGGCCGAACGAGTATGCACAGGCATTTTATGGCGTTTCGGCGGATTGGAAGGAAGAAGTCTCGGTCAATCCCTATACCCACATCAAGGAACTGTGGGTTAGCAGTTCAGTGGCGACAGATGCCCAGATAGGCGCAGTGGTAACGTTCAATGACAAGTCGATACGCTCAAATAATACGACTCTCGGCGCTAAGTTTGACAGCAGCGTAACGCTGGAGGCAGAAAATCCGGTGATTTATGAGCGCTCCAAATTTCGCCTGGACGCTGTTGAAAACAAGCTCGCTCATGAACGTGTGCTCACACATTTCTATTTGAGCTTATATGTTGCAGAGCGGCAGATTAAGCTAGTGAATTGGGCTGAGAAGGTGGCGGCTGCGCAGGGGGGCGTTTCTGGAAATCACACGGTATTTGATGCCCATGGCAATTATCCAGATAACGACTATTGGTGGCGGTCAGTCTGTATTTTTGCAGGTGTTGAAGAACAAGAAGTTGTCGTGATGCTTCCACAGGAGCGGGGCTCGAATAAATCGCGATTTTTTCCTGTCAGGGTCAATGATCGAAACGGCGCGTTATCCATTATTCAAGGGGTGGCTCTGGAGTTTTCTGCGGATACGACTAACAGGCGCGGAGTGTTTTACTTTACGGCGTTCGATATTTACGGCACAGGGCACGATTTGTGTTTGCGCTTTAATGAGTCTGTTTTTCCAGGTGGTTTTATTCTTGAGAAGGCTTAGGGCTTTCAGTGTGCTGTAAGAGCGGGTATCTAATTAGAACTTAAAGTCAAGGAGAGTGGCATGCCCAAGGAGGCAGTTGTGTCGATATATTCCAGTGCCTGTAATTTTGAAGAATTTCTGAGTGGTGGTGTGGACCCTCGGACCGGACAGTACACGTTCAAATTGTCTATAGGCGGAATCAACTCAGTGGCACTGAACGGGCCGTCGTTGGATTTTAATCTGCAATTCAACCCCCTCAATACCGTCGACTCCGGGTTGGGTGCCGGTTGGGCGTTGCCTTTGACTCGTTATGATTTGCTGCAGCAATCCTTGTCGTTATCGAGCGGCGACATCTACAAAGTGATACCGGTCAGCGGGGGGCTCAAATTTCCCGAACAACATGTGGAAAACTTTAAAGTGTTCAGTTCCGCTCCAGGTCACTATCAACTGAGTCACAAAAGTGGTTTACGAGAGGAACTTGAGACATTCCAGTCCAGTGACTATGCGGTACCCACACGAATTCTGGCAGCCAATGGTACAAGCATCACGCTTGATTACACCCTGCACCAGGGGAATCCCAGGTTGACTGAGGTCAAGGATGCCGAGCGGTCTTTGCTGAACGTTACTTACGACGATGCGCAGGTCATCTTCACGAAATTCCCGGATACGACGTGCGAAGCCAAATTCATATTGACCCTCGCGAATGGTCGGGTAAGCAGTATCAGCTTGCCTACAGGGGATGAATGGCATTTTACCTACGAAAACAACGGGGGGCTGGTTTGCCTGACTCAAGTCGACTCGGCAATGGGCTCAAGCGAGTCGATTCAATATGTTGCAGATGGGCACGCTTTTCCGTCGGCGTCGCCTTTCTCAACCTTACCTCATGTGACTGCTCACACGTTGTTCCCAGGTGGTGACCAGCCAGCCATTGTTACGGAGTATGAGTTTTCCCAGCAGAACTTTCTGGGGTTCAATGGCGCAATGGGATGGTCGGAGGAACTGGACAATCTGAGTGCCGCGCCGGATGACTACTGCTACACCTCTACCGTGAATCTGATGCGCGGTTCAGAAGTTCACCGCAGTACGGTTCGGACCTACAACAAGTATCACCTGCTGCTCTGCGAAGAAACTCGGTGCGGGCAGGCCACTTACTCGCTAATGACTCAATATCATCTATCGCCCGGCAAGCACATCACCGATCAACCGCCGCAGTTTCGTTTGCCGTTGGTTCAAACCCGTCGCTATAAAAACCACAGTACCGGCACACATCGGGACGAAATTACTCGCACGGAGTTTGATGAATACGGCAATTTGCTCCGACAGGTCGACCCTAGCGGTGTGACTACCGTCAGTGAGTTTTTTCCTGTATCGAAAACCGATGACTGCCCTGCCGATCCCCTGGGTTTTGTCCGGTTCGAAAAACAGCGGACGGTTTATCCGGCCAAGGAACTTGCGGCGGCTCCGATAACCGTAACCCGATATGGGTACAAGCTGCTGGACGGTGTTGTCGGTAGCAAGGTGAAGCATGTCCTGCCTGTGAAAGAGCAGTTTTATGAGCGCACAACGGATGGCGAAACGTTATGCCTGCAGTCGGATCTGCAGTACTTCGAACTACCTGACAAGCCTCATCTGCACGGTCAGTTGAAGAAGCAGACGCGTACCTGCCAGACACTTGAAACCCATTGCGAATTTTCCTACTCACTCCAAGATGAAACCCGGAGTGTACAAACCACAGTCTCTGGGTTCGATGGCATTCAAACGGCGGAATTACGAGCGTATTCGACCTTGAGCGGGGCACTGTTGTCGGCCAAGGACGAAGAGGGTGTCAGCACCGATTTCGATTATGACGCTATTGGGCGGCCATTGACTGAAACCGTCGCGCCGGGGACCAAATTCGAGGCCAAACGTCATTCGAGCTACACGGTTGCGACGTCGAAGTCGCCCACGACCCTGCTCAATACTGATGCTAATGGCGTCCAGCAGCGAGTGACCTATGACGGCATCGGGCGGGTGGTGAAAGTCGAGGAGCAGGACAGCGATGCTTCAGCGGATGGTCCACTACGAGCTGTTTATTCGGCGCGATACGATTCGATCGGTCAGCTTGTGGAAGAAACTCGTACCGATTGGCTGGAAGGTGTCGCCTTACCCCTTAAGCAAAGTTTTATCTTTGATGACTGGGGGCAGTTGTTGACGACGGTTAGCGAGAAGGGACGGCGGCAACATGTTCACTTCGATCCAGTCTCCCGGAAGGAATCGCGCTGGACCGAAGGTGGCGGCAAGACTGTAACGCTCAGCAATGATTTCGCACACCCGGTCAGCGTCGAAGTGTTTGATCGCAAGGGGCAAAGCCTGGGCAAGACAGTAAACGTCTATGACGGCTTGGGCCGTACTGTCAGCCAGACCGATCCTGTCGGAAACACAACCACTTATTCCTATGACGTTTTCAGTCGCTTGAAACGCAGCGTGTTACCCGACGGCGCCTCTGTCGAGACCCAATACGCGGCTCACAGTCATTTGCCATTGCCCATTGAGGTCAAAGTTGGGACTCGCCCTTTGGGTAAGCAAACATTCGACGGCCTTTCACGCTTGACTCGAAGTGAGGCAGGTGGGCGGCAGACAGCCCTGCAGTACGAGGCGAGCGCAAAACGCCCCTCCATTGAAGTCAAGCCTGACGGGGAGCGCGTTGAGTACAGCTATGAGCCAAACCTTGGCGGTAAAGTCGTCCGGCGTCAGATATTAGGCCCGCAATCCTCGCCACTGAAAGGCACGGGGCTGCGTGCTGATTACTCCTATGATTCCCGGCTGGGTGCGCTGATCAGTTGCAGTGAGCAAGGGTCTGAGTCTCGCTTCGAGTACAGCCGCTCGGGCAAGCTTCAGCGTGAAACATCGACGCTGGGAGATGAAACGCGGACTGCAACGTACACGCACTCGTTGGCCGGGCGGCCTTTGCTGTACACCGATGTGCTCGGCAATGAGCACAAGACGACTTATGACGACCAGGGACGTCCCAAGTCGTTGATGCAAAACCAGGTAGAGGCGGATTTTGACTACAACTCCCTGGGCCAGTTGGAGGCTATCCATACCCACGATCGCGCCAAGGGTCATTCGTTGGTTACTCGTTTGCTCTATGACGACCTGGGGCGTGAAGTGTCGCGTAGTTTTGATTCAGGTAGTGCGGATCTGGAAACGTTGACGTCACGCTATACCCTGGCCAACAAGCTGGCACAGCGGACCTTGAAAGCTGGCGATAAGGTGCTTCGTGATGAGCTGTTCAGCTACGACGTGCGTGGCCGGCTCAAGGAGTATCGATGCGAAGGAACGCAAAAAGCGCGAGATTTTCAGGGCAACGAGATCATCAGGCAAACCTTCGTATTCGATGAGCTGGACAATGTTCTGACGCTGGAAACAGAATTTCCGGGTTCCACAAACTTGGCTACATACACGTACAGCCCCATCGATCCGACCCAGTTGGTCGAGATCGCACATAGCCATGAAGACTATCCGGCCACGGTCACTCTGCAGTATGACGCCAACGGTCAACTTGTCCGGGATGAGCAAGCCCGTACGTTGACTTACGATTCGCTGGGGAGGTTGAAGCAGGTTGCCGCTACGCAAGGCGCCGTTTTGCGTGGCTTTGGTTATGACGCGCTGGACCAGTTGGTCAATTTGTCATCGCCAGAGAAGTTGGCTACGCAGCGTTACTATCGTGCCGGGCAGGTCGCGCATGACGTGTGCGGCAGTGAGACGACCACTCGCTTGTGCGAGGCAGGCGTTTTGTTGGGGCACGCTCAATCGGGCCAAAACGCCAGCGTCAGGTTGTCGGTCATTGATCAGCAGCAAACGGTGTTGGGCGAAGTCATTGGAGACAAGCGCAATGCTATTGCCTACAGCCCTTACGGCCACAGTCAGGCCACAGATGGAATGTCCAGTTTGTCGGGGTTTAACGCTGAACCGTTTGATCCGCTGACAGGTTTGTATCTATTGGGAAATGGATATCGCGCTTACAGTCCAGCCTTGATGCGCTTTCATAGTCCGGACAGCTTGAGTCCCTTCGGTGCCGGGGGGTTGAATCCCTACGCATATTGCCTGAGTGATCCGATCAATCGTATCGATCCCACAGGTCACTTTTCCTGGCAGAGCATTCTGGGTATTGCTCTGTCTATCGTGGGGGTAGTAGCCAGCTTTGCCACTTTCGGCGCCGCGACACCACTTGCCATTCTCGGGATTGGACTGGGTACGGTTTCTGCTTTGACCGGGATCGCCGGCATGGTTGCAACGGAGGTGATGCCATCCTCCGTCGTGGGAGAAGTGTTGGGCTGGGTCAGTGTCTGGACCGGGCTGGGCGCTTTCACCTCAGGTGGGCTCGCGGCCAGTAAGGCATTCACCCAGTGGGGGAGTAAGTTACTCACTTCTCCCCCTGCCAGAGTTTCTCAATTCGGCTATCGACCTGGGGCCCTTGCTGGCGGTGGACGAAGTTCAGCAAAAAGTGCAAAGGGCGCAGGTCGGGGTTCGCAAGCACCGTCCACCTCTGCACAAGCGGCTCGGCCTGAGAGGTGGACACTGATTGATGAGATTGGTGGAAGCGATTTAACGCCGAACGGAAAACCCGGAAATGTTGCCCGTGGCAAATTTGCTGATTTCAAAAGTGGGATAGAGAGCGGTATGAGTCCCCATGAGTCGTCAAGAGCTCATTTGGGCAACAGTTACGACCCGTATCCGGGTTACAGCGGTTACAACCGGATTGTCAGTGACATCAAGGCGCAAAACCAGGCTGCCGTGAGTGCCGCGAAAAAGGCCAAGGAAGTCCCGACGCTGATTTCCGAGCCCGCTCATGTCCATGCACGCCTGGGTGGATTCGATCGCGTTTTTTTTCTGGAATACAGAACTGAAATGAGAGTGGTCATAAAGCAGATAGGAGGGCACGATCCTCAATGGTAAAAGTCGGACTGGCAGGGTGACGAGCAACAGGCGCTAAACTTCACGCAATGCATGCTGCTTCAGCGCCCACTCCACATGCTCTCTAACCACCTGCGACGGAGAGTCCCGTCGGGCCTTCAGCGCTTCCAGCACCGGAATCGTTGAAGGCGCATTTCCCAAGCCCACCGCCAGGTTGCGCAACCAGTTTTCATAACCCGTCCGGCGCAGCGGCGAACCTTCGGTGCTGCTCAGGAACTTCTCTTCATCCCACATGAACAGATCCGCCAACTGCGCGTTGTCCAGGTTGTGCCGTGGCTTGAAATCGCTTTCATCGGTCGGTCGGGCGAAACGGTTCCACGGGCAGACGATCTGGCAGTCATCGCAACCAAACACCCGGTTACCGATCAGCGGCCGCAGATCTTCGGGAATGGCACCTTTCAATTCGATGGTCAGGTAGGAAATGCAACGCCGGGCGTCGAGCACGTAAGGGCCGACGAAGGCGTTGGTCGGGCAGATGTCGAGGCACGCGCTGCAGCGACCGCAGTGTTCGGTGGTGTGGGGTGGGTCCACCGGCAGCGGTAAGTCGACGAACAGTTCGGCGAGGAAAAAATAGCTGCCGGCCTTGCGGTTCAAGACCAGGGTGTTTTTACCGATCCAGCCGAGGCCCGCCTGTTCGGCGATGGCTTTTTCCAGCACCGGCGCACTGTCAACGAAGGCGCGGTAGCCAAACGGACCGATCTGCGCCTGAATTTTTTCTGCCAATTGTTGCACGCGCTTACGGATTAGCTTGTGATAGTCGCGGCCCAGGGCATAACGCGAGACGTAGGCCTTTTCCGGTTGAGCCAGCACTTTCGCCATTTGGGTGTCGCCAGCCAGGTAGTCCATGCGCAGCGAAACCACGCGCAACGTGCCGGGCACCAGTTCTTCGGGGTGCGAGCGTTTGCTGCCGTGGGCGCCCATATAGTCCATTTCGCCGTGGTAGCCAGCGGCGAGCCAGCGCTCCAGGTGCTGCTCATGCTCGGCCAGGTCGAGGCCGCTGATGCCGACTTGCTGGAAACCCAGCTCACGGCCCCAATCCTTGATGGATTGGGCGAGGGCGGGCAGGTCTGGGGTAATTGCGGGCATGAGGCGAGAGAAACCGGAGCTGAGGTGCGTATAATTCTGCCAGACATCGGAGCCCATAGACGCATGCCGCACACTAAAGATGAATTACCCGACGCGCTGTACAGCGCTGCGCAGGTGCGAGCGCTCGATGCGAGCCTGATCGCGGCTGGTACTCCGGGCTTCGAATTGATGCAGCGTGCGGCTCGGGCGATGTGGCGGGCGCTGGTGCGCCAGTGGCCGACAGCGAGCGAACTGAGCGTGCTGACCGGTCACGGCAACAATGCCGGGGACGGCTATCTGGTGGCGGTGCTGGCTCAGCGGGCCGGGTGGTCAGTCCGGGTGCTGGCGGTCGGCGATCCACAGCGCTTGCAAGGCGATGCAGCGTTGGCCCATGCCGAGGCAGTGTCCGAAAAGGTGTCCATTGAGTCCTGGGCGGCGCAGTCCGAATTGCGTGGCATCGTGCTGGATGCACTGCTTGGCACTGGCCTGACTGGCGATGTGCGCGATCCGTACGCTTGCGCCATTGCCTCGATCAATGCCAGCGAACTGCCGGTGGCAGCGGTGGATATTCCTTCCGGGCTGTGCGCCGATACGGGCCGCATTCTCGGTTGCGCAGTGCGGGCCGATCTGACGGTCACGTTCATCGGTTTGAAATTGGGGGTGCTCACTGGCGATGCCGCGGATGTCGTGGGTGAGCTGGTATTCAATGACTTGCACGCCGACCCTCAGCTACTGCTGGGAACGCCGAGCAGTGCCCGGCGCCTGTCGGCCGGCAACCTGCCGCGCCTGCCTTCCCGGGCGCCGACGGCCCACAAAGGCACGTTCGGCCATGTGTTGCTGATTGGCGGTGATCGTGGTTTCGGTGGCGCGATTTTGCTGAGTGCGCAAAGTGCGCTGCGCAGCGGTGCCGGTATGGTGTCGGTGGCGACCCGTAGTGAACACGTCTCGGCTGTGTTGACCAGGATTCCCGAAACGATGGTGCTGGGCACTTCGTCGGCGAATCAGTTGATGGGATTGCTTCAAAAAGTTTCCGTATTGGTCGCCGGGCCTGGCCTGGGGCAAGCTGCCTGGGGGCGCAGTCTGCTGTCGGCGGCCGCCCACGCCCCGCTACCGCAAGTCTGGGACGCCGATGCGTTGAATCTGTTGGCTGCGGAGCGTGTCAGTCTGCCCAAGGATTGCGTGATCACCCCGCATCCGGGTGAAGCCGCGCGGTTGCTCGGGACCAGCACGGCCGAAGTGCAAGCCAATCGCCCGGCGGCGGCCCATGCGCTGAGCAAAAAATATACAGCGGTCGTGATTTTGAAGGGTGCCGGCAGCCTGATCGCCCATCCCGACGGGCGGCTGGCGCTGTGTCATCAAGGCCACCCGGCCATGGCCACTGCGGGTTTGGGCGATGTGCTGGCCGGGCTGGTCGGCGCACTGTTGGCCCAAGGCATGGAAGCGTTCGACGCGGCCTGTCTGGCGGTCTGGCTGCACGCCAATGCCGGTGAGCAACAAGGTAAATCGGGCCGTGGGCTGGCGGCCAGTGATCTGATTCCAGCCATTCGTCAGTTGTTGGAGGAGCAAGCACCGTGTCTGAAGTAACCCTGTACCTGGCCGATGAGCAGGCCATGAGCGACTTTGGCGCGCGTATTGCCCGTATCACCGAAGGCCACGGCCTGATCTTCCTCGAGGGCAACCTGGGGATGGGGAAAACCACGCTGTCCCGGGGCATTATTCGCGGGCTGGGGCATGTCGGGGCGGTAAAAAGTCCGACGTTTACCTTGGTGGAGCCCTACGAGATCGGCGACATTCGCGCCTTCCATTTTGATCTGTATCGACTGGTCGATCCGGAAGAGCTGGAATATCTCGGCATCCGCGACTACTTCGAGGATGATGCCTTGTGCCTGATCGAGTGGCCCGATAAGGGTGCAGGCTTTTTGCCAAAGCCCGACCTGACCATTACCATTAGCCCGCAAGACAGCGGACGTTCGCTGAAAATTTTATCCCAGGGCTCGCGTGGCGAGATCTGGTGTGCCGCTTTGGCATTGGAATCCAATTAGATGATGGGGTTAGGTATGCGCTTTCGCGCGTTGGTGGCTGCCGTAGGAATGTTGTTTTTGGCGGTGACCGTCGACGCTGTGGCCGATTCGAAGGTCAACAGCGTTCGCCTGTGGCGGGCGCCGGACAACACACGACTGGTGTTTGACCTGACCGGCCCGGTGCAGCACAGCGTCTTTACCCTGACGGCCCCGGACCGCCTGGTCATCGACATCAATGGTGCGACCCTCGGCGCGCCGCTGAACGTCAACACCTCGAACACCCCGATCACCGCCATGCGCTCGGCCCAACGCACGCCGACGGATTTGCGTGTGGTCATCGACCTGAAAAAAGCGGTCACGCCGAAAAGCTTCTCCCTGGCTCCAAATGCCCAGTACGGCAACCGACTGGTGGTCGACTTGTTCGATAATCCGGCCGATGCCGCACCGCCTCCAGCGCCGACGCCGTCGGTCGCCACGGTGCCGGCTGTACCGGTCACGCCGACAAAACCTGAAATCAAGTTGCCGCCGGCCCCGGCAGGCAAGCGCGACATCGTTGTGGTGATCGATGCCGGTCATGGCGGTGAAGACCCGGGTGCTTCCGGCTCTCGCGGTCAGCGCGAAAAAGACGTGGTGTTGCAGATTGCTCGCGAAACGCAGCGTCAGGTCAACGGCATGAAAGGCTTCCGCGCCGAACTGACCCGTACCGGTGACTACTTCATTCCATTGCGTGGCCGAACCGAAATCGCCCGCAAGAAGGGCGCCGACCTGTTCGTCTCGATCCACGCTGACGCTGCACCTTCGGCTGCCGCGTTCGGTGCCTCGGTGTTCGCTTTGTCGGATCGTGGCGCGACTTCGGAAACTGCCCGTTGGCTGGCCGACAGTGAAAACCGTTCCGACTTGATCGGTGGTGCCGGCAACGTCAGCCTCGATGACAAAGACCGCATGCTCGCAGGCGTATTGCTCGATTTGTCGATGACGGCGTCCCTGACGTCCAGCCTGAACGTCGGCCAGAAAGTCTTGAGCAACATTGGCCGCGTCACGCCATTGCACAAACAACGCGTTGAGCAAGCCGGGTTCATGGTACTGAAATCGCCGGATATTCCGTCGATTCTCGTGGAAACCGGGTTTATCTCCAACGCCAACGAAGCGTCCAAGCTCGCAGCGTCGGGTCACCAGCAGGCGCTGGCGCGTTCCATCAGCAGCGGCGTGCGCCAGTTCTTCCAGCAGAACCCGCCACCGGGCACTTACATTGCCTGGCTGCGTGATTCCGGCAAAATCGCCCAGGGTCCTCGTGACCATCGGGTAAACCCGGGCGAGACATTGGCGATGATTGCCGTGCGTTACCAGGTTTCGCCGGCCATCTTGCGCAGCGCCAACAAACTATCGGGTGATGAACTCAAGGTGGGTCAACACTTGACCATTCCAGGCACCGAACTGGCGGCCAAAGAATGAATGAGGTGGTGAACAACAGCGCTCGCATCGAGCTGCTCAGCCCGCGCCTGGCGAACCAGATTGCCGCGGGTGAGGTGGTTGAGCGCCCGGCTTCGGTGATCAAGGAACTGTTGGAAAACAGCCTTGACTCCGGCGCCAGACGCATCGACGTCGATGTGGAGCAGGGCGGCGTCAAGCTGCTGCGGGTTCGCGACGACGGCAGCGGCATTTCCGCCGACGACCTGCCACTGGCCTTGGCGCGTCACGCCACCAGCAAGATTCGCAACCTGGAAGACCTTGAGCAAGTCATGAGCCTGGGCTTCCGGGGAGAGGCATTGGCGTCGATCAGCTCCGTTGCGCGCCTGACCCTGACCTCCCGCACCCGCGACGCCGATCAGGCCTGGCAGGTGGAAACCGAGGGCCGTGACATGGCGCCGCGTGTGCAGCCCGCGGCCCATCCGGTGGGTACCTCGGTGGAAGTGCGCGACCTGTTCTTCAACACCCCGGCTCGGCGCAAGTTTCTCAAGACCGAAAAAACCGAATTCGATCACCTGCAAGAAGTGATCAGGCGTCTGGCCTTGGCGCGTTTCGATGTGGCGTTCCATCTACGCCACAACGGCAAGACTATCCTCAGCCTGCATGAGGCCCATGATGATGCGGCCCGTGCCCGGCGTGTGGCGGCAATCTGTGGCCCGGGTTTCCTGGAGCAGGCGCTGCCGATTGAAATCGAGCGCAACGGCTTGCACCTGTGGGGCTGGGTCGGTTTGCCGACGTTCAACCGCAGCCAGGCGGATTTGCAGTATTTCTTCGTCAACGGCCGTGCCGTGCGCGACAAACTGGTGGCCCACGCGGTACGCCAGGCTTATCGCGACGTACTGTTCAATGGTCGGCATCCGACCTTTGTGCTGTTTTTCGAGGTCGATCCGACAGGCGTCGACGTCAACGTGCACCCGACCAAGCACGAAGTGCGGTTCCGTGAGGGGCGCATGGTTCACGATTTCCTTTACGGCACCTTGCACCGTGCCTTGGGCGATGTGCGGCCGGACGATCATCTGGCAGCTCCGGTGGCAACGGCGATTGTCCGGCCCACCGGGCTTGATGCGGGCGAGTTCGGTCCTCAGGGCGAAATGCGTCTGGCAGCCAATGCGCTGCTGGAGCAGCCTCAGGCTCAGCCGTCGTTCAATGCCCCGGCCGGTACCGGTGCGGGTGCCGGTTATCAATACCAATACACCCCGCGTCAGCAGTCGGCTGTTCCGGCGGCTGAAGCGCAGGCGGCGTATCGCGAGTTTTTTGCGCCGTTGCCAGAAGCCAACGCGGTCGCGCTGCCGGCAGGGCAAGACGACATCCCGCCGCTGGGTTATGCGCTGGCACAACTCAAGGGTATCTACATTCTTTCGGAAAATGCCCAGGGCCTGGTGTTGGTGGACATGCATGCCGCCCACGAGCGCATCATGTACGAACGCCTCAAGGTTGCCATGGCGAGCGAAGGCCTGAGCGGCCAGCCGCTGTTGGTGCCGGAGTCCCTGGCGGTCAGTCAGCGCGAAGCCGACTGCGCCGAGGAACACGTCGCCTGGTTCCAGCGCCTGGGCTTTGAATTACAACGACTGGGGCCGGAAACCCTGGCGATCCGGCAGATCCCGGCGCTGCTCAAGCAGGCTGAAGCCAACCGACTGGTCGCTGATGTGTTGGCTGACCTGATGGAGTACGGCACCAGCGATCGCATTCAGGCGCACATCAACGAATTGCTCGGGACCATGGCCTGCCACGGCGCGGTTCGGGCGAATCGACGCCTGGCCTTGCCGGAAATGAACGGTCTGCTGCGTGACATGGAAAACACCGAGCGCAGCGGTCAATGCAACCATGGCCGACCGACCTGGACCCAATTGGGCCTGGACGATCTGGACAAACTGTTCTTGCGCGGTCGTTGATGAGCCAGCTCCCACCTGCGATTTTCCTGATGGGCCCGACCGCCGCCGGCAAGACTGACCTGGCAATCGAACTGACCAAGGTCCTGCCTTGCGAGCTGATCAGTGTCGATTCGGCATTGGTTTACCGAGGCATGGACATCGGCACGGCCAAACCGTCCAAAGATCTGTTGGCGCAGTATCCCCATCGTTTGATCGATATTCTCGACCCGGCCGAGAGCTATTCGGCTGCGGATTTTCGCCGCGACGCCCTCGAAGCCATGGCCGAGATCACCGCACGGGGAAAAATTCCGCTGCTTGTAGGCGGCACGATGCTCTACTACAAGGCTCTGGTCGAAGGCCTGGCAGAAATGCCCGCAGCCGATCCAGAGGTCCGCGCGCAAATCGAAGAAGAGGCTGCGCGCCTTGGCTGGCAAGCCTTGCACGACCAGTTGGCGTTGATCGATCCGGTTTCCGCGGCGCGTATTCACCCGAACGATCCACAGCGTCTGAGTCGAGCGCTGGAAGTTTATCGTGTCAGCGGTCAAAGCATGACTGAGCTGCGTTTGAAACAATCTACGCAAAGTACTGAAGCAGCGGCTTCGGGGCGGCAACAATTGCCCTATACTGTCGCGAACTTGGCCATTGCTCCGGCAAATCGGCAGGTACTTCACGAGCGAATTAAACAAAGATTCACTTTAATGTTGGAACAGGGATTCATTGACGAGGTCGTAGCCCTGCGTAAGAGAAGTGACCTGCATGCCGGGTTGCCGTCTATACGTGCGGTAGGTTACCGACAAGTCTGGGACTACCTGGATGGCAAGCTGACGTCAGCCGAGATGCAGGAGCGTGGAATCATTGCCACGCGCCAGTTGGCGAAACGCCAGTTCACCTGGCTGCGCAGTTGGGCTGATTTACACTGGCTGGACAGCCTGGATTGCGACAATCTGCCGCGCGCCTTGAAATACCTTGGGACCATCTCCATATTGAAGTGAGTCCTTGCAATTGCCGTCTATCCTTGGGGGTGTGACGGCTAAAGCCATCTGATTACCTATTTTTTATATTGAATCCTTAAAGGAGTGCGGCACATGTCAAAAGGGCATTCGCTACAAGACCCTTACTTGAATACTTTACGTAAAGAGAAAGTTGGGGTGTCTATCTACCTGGTCAACGGTATCAAACTGCAAGGCACGATCGAGTCTTTCGACCAGTTCGTAATCCTGCTGAAAAACACCGTCAGCCAAATGGTTTACAAACACGCTATCTCTACAGTGGTGCCGGTTCGTCCAATTCGTCTGCCTAGCGCAACCGAATCCGAAGCAGGTGACGCTGAGCCAGGTAACGCCTGATAGGAGTCTCCTTTGTTCTTTGAGCGCCACGGTGGTGGTGAACGAGTCATCCTCGTTCACTTGGATGGACAGGACCCTGAGGCGCGCGAAGATCCGCAGGAGTTTCAGGAGTTGGCTAATTCGGCCGGCGCCGAGACCGTTGCGTTTTTTAACGTGCCGCGTCATCGGCCAACCGCCAAATTCCTGATCGGCAGCGGCAAGGTCGAGGAGCTGCGCGACCTGGTCAAGGCCGAAGAAGCCGATCTGGTGATCTTCAATCACATCCTCACGCCCAGTCAGGAACGTAACCTCGAACGTGTTTTCGAGTGTCGCGTGATCGACCGTACCGGTCTGATTCTCGATATTTTCGCCCAGCGCGCCCGTACCCATGAAGGCAAGCTCCAGGTCGAACTGGCCCAGCTTGACCACATGAGCACCCGGCTGGTTCGCGGCTGGACTCACCTTGAGCGTCAGGGCGGCGGCATCGGCATGCGTGGCCCGGGTGAAACCCAGCTGGAAACCGACCGCCGTTTGCTGCGGGTTCGCCTGCGCCAGATCAAGGGCCGACTGGAAAAGGTACGCAGCCAGCGCGAGCAGTCGCGACGCGGTCGCTCGCGTGCGGATATTCCTACCGTATCCCTGGTGGGGTACACCAACGCCGGTAAATCCACGCTCTTCAACAACGTGACGAAGTCCGACGTGTACGCGGCTGATCAGTTGTTTGCCACGCTGGACCCGACCTTGCGTCGTCTGGAACTGGACGACCTGGGGCCGATTGTCCTGGCGGACACTGTGGGCTTCATTCGTCACTTGCCCCACAAGCTGGTTGAGGCATTTCGGTCTACCCTCGAAGAGTCGAGCAACTCCGACCTGTTGTTGCACGTGATCGATGCGGCCGAACCGGATCGCATGTTGCAGATCGAGCAGGTGATGGTGGTGCTGGGCGAGATTGGTGCCCAGGACTTGCCGATCCTCGAGGTCTATAACAAACTCGATTTGCTTGAAGGCGTTGAGCCACAAATCCAGCGCGACGAAAACGGCAAGCCCCAGCGGGTCTGGTTGTCGGCGCGTGATGGCTCGGGGCTGGAATTGCTTGAGCAAGCCATTGCCGAGTTACTTGGCAGTGATTTGTTTATCGGTACCCTGCGCTTGCCGCAACGATTCGCTCGACTGCGTGCGCAGTTTTTCGAACTCGGTGCGGTGCAGAAAGAAGAGCACGACGAAGAAGGCATCAGTTTGCTGGCCGTTCGTTTGCCCCGGGTCGAGTTGAATCGACTGGTAAGCCGCGAAGGATTGCAGCCGATGGAATTCATCGAGCAACACACTTTGCAATAAAAGCCTGAGAAAGCGGTTGTGCCGTGGTGACAGGCATTCTGTAGCATTGGTCGGCGCGCCGTGGGTGCGTCTTTGCTTTATCAGATGGAGAGCGCTATGGCTTGGAATGAGCCGGGTGGCAACTCGAATAATCAGGACCCTTGGGGTGGCAAACGTCGTAATAACGGCGACCGCAAGGGACCACCGGATCTCGACGAGGCCTTCCGAAAGCTGCAGGAAAGCCTGAACGGGTTGTTCGGTGGTGGTAAGAAACGTGGCGGTGACGACGGCGGTGGTTCGGGCAAGAGTGGCGGCTTTGGCGGCCTGCTCGGCATCGGCCTGGTCGTCCTGGCGGCCGTATGGCTGTACAGCGCAGTCTATGTCGTCGACGAGCAGGAGCAAGCCGTGGTGCTGCGCTTCGGCAAGTACTACGAAACCGTCGGTCCCGGCCTGAATATCTACTTCCCGCCGATCGACAAGAAGTACATGGAAAACGTTACGCGTGAGCGTGCGTACACCAAGCAGGGCCAGATGCTGACTGAAGACGAGAACATCGTCGAAGTGCCGCTGACCGTGCAGTACAAGATCAGCAACCTGCAGGACTTCGTGCTGAGCGTCGATCAGCCGGAAATCAGCCTGCAGCACGCGACCGACAGTGCCTTGCGCCACGTGGTGGGTTCCACCGCAATGGACCAGGTGCTGACCGAAGGTCGTGAATTGATGGCCAGCGAGATCAAGGAGCGTCTGCAACGCTTCATGGATACCTATCGCACCGGCATCACCGTTACCCAGGTCAACGTTCAGAGCGCAGCGGCACCGCGTGAAGTCCAGGAAGCCTTCGATGACGTGATCCGTGCCCGTGAAGACGAGCAGCGTTCGCGTAACCAGGCTGAAACCTATGCCAACGGCGTCGTGCCGGAAGCTCGTGGTCAGGCTCAGCGTATTCTCGAAGACGCCAACGGCTACCGTGACGAAACCGTCTCGCGTGCCAAGGGTGAGGCTGATCGCTTCACCAAACTGGTCGCCGAGTACCGCAAGGCACCTGAAGTCACCCGCCAGCGTCTGTACCTGGACACCATGCAGGAAGTCTTCAGCAACACCAGCAAGGTGCTCGTGACCGGCAACAAAAATGGCCAGAGCAACCTGTTGTACCTGCCGCTGGACAAAATGGTCGAAAGTGGCCGCAGCACCAGCACTCCGGTGAACAGTGCGGCAGCCACCAGCAATGAAGCGAATGCGCGTGCCGCAGCTGATCTGCAGCAACAGCAAGCACGTACCAGGGAGAGTCGCTGATGAGCAATAAATCGCTGATCGCCCTTATTGTCGGCGTCGTCGTGGCGATCGCTGCCTGGAACTGCTTCTACATCGTGGCTCAGACCGAGCGCGCGGTGTTGCTGCAGTTTGGTCGCGTGGTTCAGGCCGATGTTCAGCCGGGCCTGCATGTGAAAGTGCCTTACGTTAACCAGGTGCGTAAATTCGACGCACGCCTGATGACGCTGGATGCACCGACGCAGCGCTTCCTGACGCTGGAAAAGAAAGCCGTGATGGTCGATGCCTACGCCAAGTGGCGTGTGAAGGACGCAGAGCGTTTCTACACCGCAACTTCCGGCCTCAAGCAGATTGCCGACGAGCGTTTGTCCCGTCGTCTGGAATCGGGCCTGCGTGACCAGTTCGGTAAGCGCACCTTGCACGAAGTGGTGTCCGGTGAGCGTGATGCGCTGATGGCGGATATCACGGCTTCGCTGAACAAGATGGCTGAAAAAGAACTGGGTATCGAAGTTGTCGATGTCCGGGTCAAGACCATCGACCTGCCGAAGGAAGTGAACCGCAGCGTGTTCGAGCGTATGAGCACCGAGCGTGAGCGTGAAGCTCGTGAGCACCGCGCCAAGGGTAACGAGCTGTCCGAAGGCATCCGTGCCGACGCCGATCGTCAGCGCCGCGTTCTGCTGGCTGAAGCCTATCGTGAATCTGAAGAGGTTCGCGGTGACGGTGATGCCCAGGCCGCAGCGATTTACTCCAAGGCGTACGGTCAGGACCAGGAGTTCTACGCGTTCTACCGTAGCCTGCGTGCTTACCGTGAAAGCTTTGCAAGCAAATCCGACGTCCTGGTCCTCGACCCAAGCAGTGACTTCTTCCACTACCTGGAAAAAGCCAAGCCTTGACACGGCGTTAGCCTGAATTATCCCGCCGGGCGGCTAAAACCTCTGGCGGGGTGATCCTTTGGGAAAACGTGTGTATGATGCGGCAGCCGGGAAATTCCCGGCTTTTTTGCGTCTGCATGTTTGATTGCGGTTTTTTGAGCAGGCGACGGGCTGAATGGCCCGACAGTTTTTCGAGGAAAGTGATTGGCGAAGCCGGTTAGAGGGCTTTTCGCTCCGTCGCTCATGCGCGTGGTTTGTGCGCAAGCTGATCATTTTCTGCTTCACTCAAGGCTCGCCGACAGGCTGGTCGCCCGGAGATAGGGGAAGGCGTAATGGCAACGGTAGACCGCTGGCTTCTGCCAGATGGCATCGAAGAAGTACTGCCACCGGAAGCTGCGCGCATTGAAGTTGCGCGTCGTCAGGTGTTGGATCTGTTCCAGAGCTGGGGTTACGAGTTTGTCGTGACTCCCCATATCGAGTACCTGGAATCCCTGCTGACCGGCGCGGGCCAGGATCTGGATCTGCGCACCTTCAAGGTCATCGACCCGCAATCGGGCCGGCAGATGGGTTTCCGTGCTGACATCACGCCGCAAGTGGCGCGCATCGACGCGCACACCTTGCGTCGCGAAGGCCCAAGCCGTCTGTGCTATGCCGGTAGTGTTCTGCACGCTCAGCCTCGCGCCTTGTCGTCCTCGCGCAGCCCGATTCAACTGGGTGCCGAGTTGTACGGCGACGCGAGTCCGAGCAGCGACGTAGAAGTCATCAGCCTGATGCTGGCCATGCTGCAACTGGCCGATGTGCCGGATGTGCACATGGACCTCGGTCATGTTGGTATCTACCGTGGCCTGGCCCGTGCCGCCGGTTTGTCCGGTGAGGTCGAGCAGCAGTTGTTCGATGCGCTGCAACGCAAGGCCATCGACGAGGTCATTACCTTGACCGAAGGTTTGCCTGCCGATCTGTCGGGCATGCTGCGTGCGCTGGTCGACCTGTGTGGCGGTCGTGAAGTGCTGAGCGCTGCCCGCGAGCGTCTGGCCAAGGCGCCGGCTCCGGTATTGGCTGCGCTGGATGACTTGCTGGCAATTGCCGAGCGTTTGTCCGTGCGTTTCCCGCAATTGCCGCTGTACTTCGACCTGGGCGAGTTGCGCGGCTATCACTACCACACCGGCGTCGTGTTCGCGGTGTTTGTACCGGGTGTTGGCCAGTCCATTGCCCAGGGCGGTCGTTACGACGACATCGGCGCCGACTTCGGTCGCGCTCGTCCGGCTACCGGCTTCTCCACCGATTTGAAAACCCTGGTGACCCTGGGGCGTGCTGAGATCGAGCTACCGTCTGGCGGTATCTGGATGCCTGACAGTACGGATGCGGCACTCTGGCAGCAGGTTTGCCAGTTGCGCAGTGAGGGTCAGCGTGTCGTTCAGGCATTGCCTGGGCAACCATTGGCCGCCGCCCGTGAAGCGGACTGCGACCGGCAATTGATCCAGCAGAACGGGCTTTGGCAAGTATCGCCACTGGCTTCTTGAGTTTTCCTGCCGGCTGCCGCCGGCACCAAGTTTGCGCGAATGAGGACAAGTGTTATGGGTAAGAATGTCGTAGTCCTGGGCACCCAATGGGGTGATGAGGGCAAAGGCAAGATCGTTGATCTGCTGACCGAACATGCTGCCGCCGTAGTGCGCTACCAGGGTGGCCACAACGCTGGCCACACGCTGGTGATCGACGGCGAAAAAACCGTCTTGCACCTGATCCCGTCGGGCGTGCTGCGCGAAGGCGTGCAGTGCCTGATCGGCAACGGCGTGGTGGTTGCACCTGACGCCCTGCTGCGCGAGATCATCAAGCTGGAAGAAAAAGGTGTGCCGGTGCGCGAGCGTCTGCGCATCAGCCCGTCCTGCCCGCTGATTCTGTCCTTCCACGTTGCGCTGGACCAGGCCCGTGAAAAGGCCCGTGGCGAGCTGAAGATCGGTACTACCGGTCGCGGCATCGGCCCGGCCTACGAAGACAAGGTTGCACGTCGTGGCCTGCGTGTGGGCGACCTGCTCAACATGCCGCGCTTTGAAGACAAGCTGCGTGAACTGGTGGATTACCACAACTTCATGCTGGTGGGTTACTACAAAGAGCCGGCCATCGAATTCGACAAGACCCTGGCCGAATGCAAAGAATACGCTGAGCTGCTCAAGCCGCTGATGCTGGACGTGACTGCCGAGCTGCACGACCTGCGTCGCGCTGGCAAAGACATCATGTTCGAAGGCGCTCAAGGTTCGTTGCTGGATATCGACCACGGCACCTACCCGTACGTGACCAGCTCTAACACCACCGCTGGCGGCGTTGCTACCGGTTCGGGTGTTGGCCCGATGTTCCTGGACTACATCCTGGGCATCACCAAGGCCTACACCACGCGTGTAGGTTCGGGTCCATTCCCGACTGAGCTGTTCGACGAAGTCGGTGCGCACCTGGCCAAACAAGGTCACGAGTTCGGCGCGACGACCGGCCGTGCTCGTCGTTGTGGCTGGTTCGACGCCGTCATCCTGCGTCGCGCTATCGATGTGAACAGCATCTCGGGCATCTGCCTGACCAAGCTGGACGTGCTCGACGGTCTGGAAACCATCAACATCTGCGTCGGCTACAAAGATGCAGAAGGCAACGCGGTTGCCCCGACTGACGCTGACAGCTACGTGGGCCTGCTGCCTGTGTACGAAGAAGTGCCGGGCTGGACCGAGTCGACCGTGGGTGCCAAGACCCTGGAAGAGCTGCCGGCTAATGCCCGAGCTTACATCAAGCGCGTCGAAGAGTTGATCGGCGCGCCGATCGACATTATTTCGACGGGCCCGGACCGCAACGAAACCATCGTTCTGCGCCATCCGTTCGCTTGATAAGCTGTTGATGTAAAACACAAAGGCCCCTTAATCGGGGCCTTTGTCGTTTATGCCTGTCGGGCGGCATGACCTTTGCTGTTAGCTTTGCCTAAACGTCACTTTTGGCGTGCCATTAATTTAATGGCGTTTAAGCAGAGGGATATCAAGTGTCGGCCGTTCTCTCATTGTTACAGAGCCGTTTGTTGCGGCCCGTGTTCGTTACCCTTGGTATCGCCCTTTTGGTGCAGGTGCTGGTCGCTGTTGCGCTGACCCGGAGCACGGTGACGGCGCTTGAAGCCGATCTGGGCATGCGCCTGGGCGCCGATAGCCAAAAACTTTCCGGGGAGCTTGAGCAGGCGGGGCGCGAAGTTACGTCGAGCCTCGACAGCCTCTCCACCAGTACGCGTCAACGCCTGACGGCCGGCTTGTCCGCGCGACTGAAGGACGAGCAGGCGCAGTTGCGCGCAACGCTGGAAAAAGACCTGAAGGACTCCGCCAACGACATGGCGCAGCTGTTGGCCTCTGTCGCGCCTCGCGCCATGTGGGACAACGACGTTCCGACCCTGTCCGAATTCGCTAGACGTGCCCAGCGCAATCCGAACGTGCTGTTCGTGGTCTACGACGACGCCACTGGCCAGCATCTGACGCGCTACCTCAACCGGGAAAACCCGATCAACAAGGCCCTTTTGGAAAAAGGCCAGGGCGAGCGTGCGTTGGACAAGGTGCTGGATGCGGCGAAAAACGACCCGTCGGTTTTCTATATCGAGGCCTCGATCAATCCTAACGGCGTGGAAATCGGCAAGGTCTTGATGGGTGTCTCGACCGCCTCGGTGGAAACCGATCTGGCGGCGCTGGACAAGCGTTTTTCCGCGTTGATTGCCAGCAGCGACCAGCTCGTGGGCGACAGCCTGAAAGGCGCGGCAGCTGACAGTGCGGCGGCCATGGGCGCGCGACTGCAATCGGCTCAGGCCACGGCATCTGAAATGAAGGTCAATACCACCAGTACCGTGCAGGAGGCTGCGGCCACCTTGCGTTGGCGCATTGGTTTGAGCCTGGCGCTGGTCGGCTGTGGCGTGCTGTTGTTGCTGGCAGTAGTGCTCGGTCGTCGAGTGGTCAATCGCCTGAAAATGCTGATTGTGGCCATGGATGATCTGGCGGCGGGCGAGGGTGATCTCACCAAGCGTGTGCAGATCAGCAGCAAAGATGAAATCGGCGACATGGCATCGGCAGTCAATCGCTTTGTGGATAAGTTGCAGCCGATCGTGCGCGAGGCGGGTGATGTGGCCCAGCGCACCGGTGTGGAAATCGGTGCCATGACCTTGCGCAATGCCGGAGCCGATGCGGCGGCGGGCATGCAGCGCGATGAAGTCGCTGAAAGTCTGCGCGCGTTGTCGCAAATGGCTGATGAGGCCCAATCTGAAAGCCACGCGATGCAGGCGGCGTTGAAGCAGGTTGTCGAAATCCGCCAGGCCACCGATGAAAACACTCGGACTGCGGCGAAAGTCGGCGGTCTGATCGAAGCGCTGGCGGGTCAGGTCGGTACCGGGGCGCAAGTCATCGAGCGTCTGGCGCAACAAAGTGAGCAAATCGAAGTGGTGCTGACGGTGATCCACGGCATCGCCGAGCAGACCAATCTGCTGGCGTTGAACGCGGCCATCGAAGCGGCGCGCGCGGGTGAGACCGGGCGCGGATTTGCCGTGGTGGCGGATGAGGTGCGGGCGTTGGCAAGCAAGACCCAAAGCTCTACGGGTGATATTCAGGCGCACATCGTGGCGTTGCAGCAAGGTGCGCGGGAAGCGGTAGCAGCGATTGGTCAGGCTGGGCGCCAGGCTAGCGAAGGGTTGCTGGTATTGCGTGACAGTGCGCGGTTGCAGCAGTCGGTGCAGGCGTCGGTCGAGCAGGTTCACGCGGCAATTGGTCTGGCGACTCAGGCTGCTGAGCACCAGGCGAAAGGCGCGCAAGCGGTGCGCGGTCGGGTCCAGACCATTCATGCGCAGGCCGAGAAGGCCGCTCAGGCAGTGGTGGAAACCACGGTCAGCGGCAAGGTGCTCGATGGCTTGGCGGCGCAACTTAAAGCCAGTCTGGGGCAGTTCAGGGCTTAAAAGATCAAAGATCGCAGGCTGCGATCTTTTGCTAGCGACTCAAATACATCCGGGTTGTCAGCAAATAAACCGGCAACCCTGACACCACAATCAACAACGCCGCATAAGGCGCCGCCGCCGCAAACTCCACATTTGCGGTATGCGCCCACACTTCCGTTGCCAGTGTATTCAGCCCTGTCGGACTCAACAGCAGCGTCGCCGTCAGCTCCTTCATTGCATCCAGAAACACCAGCGCGAACGCCGCCCCCAGCGCCGGAAAAATGATCGGCAGCGTCACCCGGCAAAAAGCGCTGAACGACGAAGCGCCCAGCGTTCGCGCGGCTTCTTCCAGTTGCGGCGCGGCCTTGGTCAGGGCGGTGCGAATCGGCGCCTGCGCCAGCGGCAGAAACAGCAACGCATAAGCGATCAGCAGCAGCGCCGAAGTCTGGTACAGCGCCGGCACATAATGCAGGGCGAAATACACCAGGGTCAGTGCGATCACCAGTCCCGGCAGCGCATGCAGCAGGTAGGGCAGGCGTTCGGCCCAGATTGCCAGTTGGCCTTTGTAGCGCACCACCAACAATCCCACTGGCACCGCCAGCACCAGGCACAACGCAGCGCCGCCCAGAGACAGCGCGAGGGATGAAAGCAATGCTTCGCTGATTGCTGCCACCGGAAACGCCGCCGATGAACCCACAGCCAACCAGTAAGCCAGCATGCCCAGCGGAATCCCGCTGCCGATGATTGCCAAAAACAGGCAGTAAAGTTGTCCGGCGACCACCCACGGCCCCAATTGAACCTGCTCCGCCTGTCGCGCCGCGCCCTGGCCAGTACGTACATGCCGACCCTTGCCGCGAACGCGCAGCTCCAGCCACAACAACATCAGGCACAGCGCCAGCAGGACCGCTGACAACATGGCTGCGTTGGCGTTGCTGAATTCCAGCTCGAACTGTTGATAGATCGCCGTGGTGAAAGTTTGCAGGCCGATGATCGACAGCGCGCCAAACTCCACCAGCATGTGCAGCGCAATCAGCAGTGAACCGGCGAGTAACGAAGGCCAGAGCAGGGGCAGAGTAACCTTGAAGAATACGCCCCAACGATTCTGCCCCAGCGTACGCGCGGACTCTTCGAGAGCTGGGTCGAGGTTGCGCAGGGTGGCCGCCACCGGCAGGAAAATCAGCGGGTATTTGGACAGGCTCATCACCAGGATGGCCCCGCCGAGTCCCTCGAAATGTGCGCTCAGTGAAACCAAGGTGAAGCTGCTGACAAAAGCCGGCACGGCGAACGGCAGGCAGAGAATCACGCCCCACAATCGTCGGCCCGGCAGATTGCTGCGCTCCAGTAGCCAGGCCAGCGACAAACCGATTACCCCGCAAGTAACGGTGACACCGATCATCAAGGCGAGGGTGTTGCGCAACAAGCCGAAGACATAAGGTCGCCACAGCAAGTGCAGCGCTTCTGCCCAGCCGGCTTGCCAAGCCTTAAGGCCGACATACAGCAGAGGCAGCAAGCTAAGCGCAACCAGCAGCAGTACGGGCAACATCAGCCAGATAGAAGGCCGCTTGCGGCGCGGTGCATATCCCGTGTGCGTAGAAAGTGAAGCGCCCATCAATTCAGGCCAACGTCGCGTTCCAGATCCAGCGCCTCTTCAGCATTGCCGAGATCGGCGGGGGTGACTTTCGGTGCTTCCAGTTCGCTGAACGGCTTGAGCCCACGATCCGACTCCATGCCTTTGTGCAAAGGATATTCGGCGGTGGTCTGGGTGATTACGCGCTGGCCTTCTTCACTGGCCATGTAGGCGAGCAATTGCTGGGCTTCTTTTGGGTGTTTGCTGGATTTCAGGACGGCAGCGCTGGACACGGTGATCAACCCGCCGACGTCGCCGCCGGTGAAGTAATGCAGTTTCGAATCGAGCTGGCCTTTTTCCCGTTGCAGGGCAAACCAGTAGTAGTTGTTCACCAGTACAGTGGCCACTTCGCCATTTTCCACGGCTTTGAGCGCGACCATGTTGTTGCTGTAAGTCTTGCCGAAAGCGCGCAGGCCGGTCAGCCATTCTTCGGCTGCATCCATGCCGTGCACTTTGATGATTGCCACGGCTTGTTCCTGGAAGGCGCCGCTGGTGGGTACGAAGCCGACCTTGCCTTGCCATTTTGGATCGGAGAACTCCATCAGCGATTTTGGCAGGTCTTTTTCATCGATCAATTTGGGGTTGAACGCCACGACGCGAACCCGGGCGGTGACGCCAATCCAGGTACCGTTGCCGGCTACGTATTCTTTGGGCAGAACCGCCAGGGTGGCGTCATCGGTCTTGGCCAGCAAGCCTTGCTCGCCGAGTTTATTCAGTGGTGGCGATTCTTCGGTGTGGATCACGTCGGCGGGGGAGCGGTCGCCCTCTTCGACAACCTGGCTGGCGAGTTGATTGCTGCTGCCTTTGCGGACATTGACGTGAATGCCGGTTTTGGCTTCGAAAGCTTTGGCGACTGCGTCGCCGACTTCTTTGTGCTGACCGTTGTAGAGCGTCAGGGCAACCGGGTCGGCGGCTTGGGTGAAGGGAGTGGCGAGTGCCAGGCCGAGGAGGGTGGTGATCAGGCCGCGGCGCAGGGTATTTCGAAACATCATTCGCAGGGTTCCTCACTGTCACATTGCAAAAACTTGTAACAATGATAAACGATATTGTTTCTCAAATGAGCTTTACAGGTTGAGTAATTCCTGTGGGAGCGAGCCTGCTCGCGATGGGTGTGAGCGATGACGCGAACTGACTGGAGAATTGTGTCGTTTGGAAAATTATCGCGAGCAGGCTCGCTCCTATGTATGGACTCGCCCCCACTGTCTACCTGCTTTTTAAACACTGCTACCCGGTTGCATCTATGTATAAGGCCTATTCGAGGAAGCCATCTTTGGCTTCTGGCCAACATTGGTTGAGCTCAC
>NZ_FYDY01000026.1:0-86368 GCF_900187435.1 Pseudomonas sp. Irchel s3b5 | reverse complement strand
TGCAAGACGACCCAATCTTTGAAGTCGTCGTCGTAGCGTTTGCCTAGATTGGACATTGTTATGCACCTTCGCCCTCTTGAATGAATGAGTCAATCAACAAGGGTGACAGGTAGCCTGACACGGAGGGCGAGCTCCCAAAAAATGCAGCGTTTTTATTGGGGTCGCTGCGCGTCCCAGCGGGAGCAAGCTCCCTCGCCACAAAAGCTCAAACACCACGCTTACTCCGGCCAACACTAACCCTGGAATCGATAACCTCGGACCTAACATCCCGACCTTGCATGGTTAGATAGACAAGCTGCTCATTTACCCGGTCAAGGAACCGCGTCATGTCGACCGCAACACCTCAAGTTTCACGCAAATTGTTCGGCCTGTTTTGCCTCGCCAGTTACCTGCTCTCGCTGTCCTATGGCTCGACGTTTTTGTTGTCGCTGTTGATCGGTTCGCGCGGCGGTAACGAGCACGATGCGGGCAGTGTGATTTCGGCGGCGATGCTCAGCACGTTTGTGGCGGTGATTGTTTCCGGGCACTTGTCCGATCTGCTTGGTGCTGCGCGTTCAGTGGCGCTGTTCGGTGGGTTGCTGGTAGTCGCCAGTCTGGGTTTCGCATTGACGCCGGGGTTTGGCCATCTGCTGCTGTTTTTCGGATTGTTGCTGGGGGCGGGCTGGGGCGTGTTCTACACCCTCGGTCCGATCATCGTGGCGAGCCTGGTGACGCCAGCCCAGCGCGCCAAATACTTCGCGTTGCTCTCGGGCAGCATGATGACCGGAATCGGTAGCGGACCATTGCTCGGCCGCGCGGCGAGTGCGCTTGGCTATCCGGTGACGGCGGCGTTTTACCTGGCGGCGCTGGCCAGCCTGATCGGCGTTCTGCTGTTCTGGCGGCTGGATCGACAGCTGAAACAGACGCCGACGCCATCGACCAGCGTATCGCGGATTTCCTGGCGTACGGCGGGCCAGGTGCTGTCGTCCAAGGCCGTATTTGCGATCATCATGGTCGGCCTCGGCGGTTGCGTGTTCGGCGGGCTGTCGAGTTTCCAGACCAGCTATGCAGCGGCGCGCTCCCTCGACTATTCGTTGTTTTTCCTCGGCTTCATGAGCGCAGCGATCAGTGGGCGCATGCTGATTGCGGGTTTCGTGGTCAAACGCGATCCGTTTCGTGCGTCCTGCCTGCTCTCGGGCCTGATGCTGGGTTCGATCCTGATGTTTGGTTTTGTCGTCGACGACGGCCCCAGTTATTTGCTCGCCGCGGTGATGCTCGGGGTCGGTTATGGTCTGACCTATTCGGTGATCAACGGCCTGGCCGCCAACGAAGCGCCGAACGGCACCACCTCGCAATCCCTGTTGCTGTTCAGCCTGTCGTACTTCATCGGCGTGTTTGGCTTTCCGCTGCTGGCAGGAAAGATCATCGTCGAACACGGCATGTCTACACTGCTGCTCACGGTGTTGGTCGTTGCTTTGCTCAACTGGCTGATTACCGTGGGCCGGTTGATCTGGCGTCGGGCAACCATCGCCAAGGCATTGCAACAGGCCTGAGCCGTTCGTCGCTCATTTGGCACCCCTTCAGATCGAGGGTGGACTAATCAGACAGGACCCTCTTCGTTGGAGACGACACCATGAGCCTGTCCAGACTGACCGCCCTCGCCCTCACTGCGTTGTTGTCCTCTGTCGCACTCGCCGGCGCTATCGGCTCCAGCACGGGCCCGACCAACCCGGTAGAAAAACCCAAGGCGCCTGCCATCCAGAGCGCCCCGGGGATGAACACCGACGGCACGGATGTCGACATCAACCTGCCACCCGCCACCGGTACCGATCCACGGATGCAGGGCAACGATGCGGGCCGTCAGGACGGTTTGAATGTGCCGGACACCACATCGCCCAGCGAGGGTGGACTCGGCTCAAGCACCACCGACAATAAAAAAGGCGGCATGAGCCAATAGCTGCCCAGACTTCAGAAGCCAGGAGAAATCCCATGCCTGCAAGCAGCCGTTGATTGAGGCGTTGCGCAAGGCGGTTTATGACCAAATCAGGTGTTGCGTTGCAGGACCCCATCGCAAGCAGGCTTGATCCCACAGTGTCAGGCTCAGGGTTCGAGACCGATGCGGAAAAACTCGCCGCCACTCCACACGCCGAGCCAGCGCTGCCCGTCGATCTCGCGACTGACCGCCAGCTCCACCAGTTGGTAGAACACGTTGCGGTGAATCAGCGCTTCGAGATTGGTCCGCACATGAACGTAGGGCGCCGGTTCTTGAGTCTCCGGATCGATCACCACGCGAATCGGGTGTTCAGCCCCAGCTTCCGTGGTCTCCTCGACATTGGTGGTAAAGCGCAGGAGTTGTGCCTCGCCCTCACCTTCCACGTCCACGGCAATCGCCACGAACGGCGCATCGTCGACCTTGATGCCGACTTTCTCGACCGGGGTAATGAGGAAATAATCATCGCCGTCGCGGCGGATGATGGTGGAGAACAACTTGACCATCGGCTTGCGCCCGATCGGCGTGCCCAGGTAATACCAGGTGCCGTCGCGGGCGATGCGCATGTCGATGTCGCCGCAGAAGTCGGGATTCCACAGGTGGACCGGCGGCAAGCCTTTGGTCTTGGGGATTTGCCCCAGCAGGTCGTTGGCTTTTTGCGGGCCACTCATGGCGTTCTCCTTGGATTTACTGGTCGCTGAGCCCCAGCAGGCTGCGCGCATATTGTTCCAGCGGCGGGCCCATGAGGTCTTCGGGTTTTTCGTCGTGGAACGTCAGCAAACCGCCACGACTCTTGATATGCGCAGTATCAATCAAATACTGGGTGCTGGTCTCGATCAACATGATTTGAATCACGCCGCTGTCGATGCCGAGGCGATCCAGCGCTTCCTGATCCAGCCACTCGTCCGAGTTGCCGATACGGTCGTCTGACTTGGCAAAACGCGTGTAAAGCAGATAGTGGGCGCCGACGGCACGGGCTTCACTCATGGCCTGGTCGAGTCCTTCGGGGACACGGGCACGGCGTACCATTGGGAAGTATTCGACAAAGCCATCGAAGGCAACTTCGGCAATCACGTTAGGGCGCGGATAAACAGTGCTGCCCGGTGGCATGAACGCACCCTGGGCAATATAGACGAAGGAGTCGGGCTGAATGCGCAGGTTATTCACGCGACGGCTGTCGCTGTGGTCGAGCACCCCTGCATCGCTCATATGGTAACGGGTCATTTCGGCCATATCGCTGACGTTCATGCAGCCACCAAGCGCCAAAACGGCCAGCAGCAAAACCAGGCTACGCATCCTATCCTCCAGAGGCCGGTGACGGAAAACCGGCGAATGGCCGTTGGATGCAGCTTCCGCGCCAGCTCAAGTTCATCGTGCCTGATCAAACGCAATCGCGGGCAAGCCACGCTCCCCACAGCGTTTACGCAAAACCCTGTGGGAGCGTGGCTTGCCCGCGATGAGGCCGATTCAGCCGCCGATAATTTTCATGACGGTAGCGCCGCCGGAAAACGCCACTTCCTGCTTGTCACCCAAGGCTTTCACCAACAGGCGCTGCAACGCCGGCAGTGCTTGATGACGCGGCTTGTCGAGCAGATCACCGACATAGTGACGGTTGCTCGACGACAGGCAGCCATGCAGCCAGCCGGTTGAAGACAAGCGCAACCGAGAACAGGTTCGGCAGAACGGCACGCTCTCGTTAGCAATCACACCGAAATGCCCAAGCCCCGGAATCTCGTAGCGCACAGCGGTCGCATCGACCGGTGCATCGGCTTGCAAATACTCATAGCGCTCGCCGATCAGGCTCAGCAGTTGCTGAAGGCTGACGAATTGTTGCAGGAAGGTGTTGGAGTCATTGGCCAAGTGGCCCATGCGCATGAGCTCGATGAAGCGCAGTTCATAGCCACGTTCGAGACAGTAATCGAGCAGCGGCATCACCTGATCGAGGTTCTGGCCGCGCAACGGCACCATGTTGACCTTGATCTTCATGCCGGCCGCGTGGGCCTGGTCCATGCCGTCGAGCACCGTGGCCAGGTCGCCGCCACGGGCAATGCCACGGAACGCACTGGCGTCGAGGGTATCGAGGGAAACGTTGATGCGCCGGATACCGGCATCCACCAGCAGGGGCAGTTTCTTTGCCAGCAGCTGGCCATTGGTGGTCAGGCTGATGTCTTCCAGGCCCATCTGCCCGACTGCCTTCATGAACGCTTCGAGTTTCGGGCTGACCAGCGGCTCGCCGCCGGTGATGCGCAAACGCTCGATGCCAGCGGCTTCGATCAGATAGGCCACACCCCGCGCCATAGCGTCGGCCGACAACTCATCCTGCGCAGCCACCAGCCGCTTGCCGTTAGGCACGCAGTAGGTACAAGCGTAATTGCAGGCGGAGGTCAGGCTGATGCGCAAATTGCGAAAACGCCTGCCTTGACGGTCAACGATCATGATCTCTCCGGTGGAAGACTATTCGGGGCTGCTAAAACTTGACCTAGAAATCAAGTTTTAGCAAGTCCTACACCTGAGTATATTCCTGCGAACGACACCCTGTAGCGAAATCATGGCGCAATAAGGTGGCTGAATGGCTCAGCTGCTTGGGGTGTCGGTGTCGCGCTTGCGTTTGTTGCCCATGCGCACACCGATGTCCATCAGGAACTGGAAGAAACCTTCCTGGTCTTCCAGCACATTGCTCCAGAACGGAGAGTGATACAGCGCCACGGCACCGTGCACCAGCGCCCAGGACGCGCAGTAATGGAAGTAAGGGGGTACGTCTTCGAGTTTGCCTTCGCTGATCCGCCCCTTGATCAGCAGAGTCAGGCGTTCGAAGTTCGAGGCGCGAATGTTGTGCAACTCCTCGATCATCTCCGGGACCTGATTGCCCTTGACCACCTTCTCTTCCAGGCGATCAAACAAGCGATAACGTTGCGGGTCGCGCATGCGGAACTCGAAATACGCGCGAGACAGGGCTTCCTTGTCCTTGTCGACGTCGGCCGAATGCAACAGCTCGTTCAAATCACGCTCGTAATCGAGCATCAGGCGCAGATAGATTTCAGCCTTGGATTTGAAGTGCTTGTAGATCGTACCTTTGCCGATACCGACGGCATCAGCAATCATCTCGACGGTGACACTGTCTTCACCTTGTTCGAGGAACAGCTTGAGCGCGGTATCGAGAATTTCTTGCTCGCGGCGACGAAACTCACGGACCTTACGGGGTTCTTTATGCATAAGAAAAGGTCTGTTCGGGTCAAAATTCGAAGCCGCGTATTATGCCTAACTTGCGTAAAAATGCACGGATCATCCGACCATATCTGCGCTTTCTGGTCATTCTGCGTACGCGGGATGACTGATGAGAACTCTTCCGAAGCGCCCGTATTCCAAATTTGTTTAAAAACCCCGGTGATCAAACTGGACGGGATGCAATCCTGATCAATACTTGAACTGTCGGCGGGGCATCTCCCCCAAGTGTCACGCCGATATTGGTACCAACGGACCGCGTGCCATTGTTTTACTCCTAATGGTCTTAACCCGGATTCACCCCCCAGAACCCGGGTTTTTTTTGCCTGCGATTCAGAGGCCAAAGCCCCGAACTGCCACAGGCTGCGATCTTTTCCGGTATTACGCCAAAGCCCTGACATGCGCCAGGGGAAACAATCGCTTGAAGTTCTCTGTGGTCTGCTCAGCAAATCGCTCGTAGGACTCACCCCGCAACATTGCCAGAAACTCCGCTACTTCCCGCACGTACTGCGGCAGGTTTGGCTTGCCGCGATATGGGATCGGCGCCAGGTACGGTGAGTCGGTTTCCACGAGCAACCGGTCAGCGGGCACCTTGCTGGCCACGTCGCGCAAGGCGTCGGCATTGCGGAAAGTGACAATCCCGGACAGGGAAATGTAGTAACCCATATCCAGCGCAGCTTTCGCCATCTCCCAGTCTTCGGTGAAGCAATGCAGCACGCCCGCCTGGGGCAGCGCCGCTTCACGCAACAGATTCAGGGTATCGGCGCGGGCGCCACGGGTATGGATGATCACCGGTTTACCGGTCTGTTGCGCCGCTTGCAGATGCAGGCGAAAGGATTCCTGCTGCAACTCTGCCGCTTCGGGCTCGTAGTGATAGTCCAGGCCGGTTTCGCCAATCGCCACCACGCGCGGGTGATTGAGCTCCTGCAACAACCAGTCGAGCGCAGGCGCGGCGCCCGGCTGGACATCCAGCGGATGCACGCCGACCGAACAGTCGACGTCGTCATAACGCTCGGCCAGGGCTTTGACGTCGGCGGCATTGTCGGCGCTGACACCGATACACAGAAAGTGCCCGACGCCGCGCTGGCGAGCCGCATCAAGTGCGGCATCCAGTGAACCGTCGTGAACGGTCAAGTCAAGGCGATCGAGGTGGCAATGGGAATCTACGAGCATAAAAGGCTGCAACTTACATCGAATGAGTGGGACAACAGGATTACCGGTGCTTTAAGTCTAGGCGCAGACAGTCAGCGCTGGGCGGGCAAGGACGCCCATTGCACCAGCAAGGCTTCCAGCAACAAAACCCGGTTCAGGTTCGCTTTGCTCAATACTTTCTGGCGCTGGGCGAGGATCCAGTCCTGGATATTCAAGACTTTGTCCTGAGCGGTTTTCTGCGCCAGGTACTGAACGACCTTGCGCATATCGGTCAAACCCAGCCCCTCTTCATCCTGGGTCAGTTGATAGCGCAGGATCAGGCTGGACCAATCGCAAAACCAGTCGAACAGCAGCAACAAGGGAATCGCATTCCAGCCTTCGGCCAGTTGCGTCGGCGACTGTTGCTGCTTGAGCAACTTTTTCACTCCGTCCACCACTTGTGCCCGCTGTTCGCGAACGCCCTGGGACTGCAAATTGACCGCAGCCAGCGGCGAGCCGGCGGCCAGTGTCAGCAACTCGACACGCTCGTCATCCGAACAGTCCGGCAAGGCCTTGGCCAGCCAAGCCTGGCTCATGGCCGCACTCGGCAACGGACAAGCCTGCTGCACACAACGACTCTTGACGGTCGGCAGCAGTCGGCTTGGCTGGTGACTGACCAGCAACAGAACGGTATCGCCGGACGGTTCTTCAAGGCTTTTCAGCAAGGCGTTGGCCGCATTGATGTTCATCGACTCGACCGGCTCGATCAGCACCACTTTGCGCCCGCCCAACTGCGCGGTCTGCACGACGAAACTGACCAGATCCCGAACCTGATCAACCTTGATCGCCTTGTCGGCTTCTTCCGGTTCCAGAATGTAGTTATCCGGATGACTGCCCGCCTTCAGCAGCAGGCAGGATTTGCATTCGCCACAGGCTTCAAGGCCGGCCGGACGCTGGCACAGCAGGTTGGCCATCAAGCGTTCTGCCAGCGCCCGTTTGCCGATACCAGCCGGACCGTGCAACAGATAGGCATGGGCGTGCTGGGCACGACCGGCCAGTTGCTGCCACAGACTGTCCTGCCACGGATAGGCCTCAGCCACGGGTCAGCTCCAGCAAACGTGGCAACAATGTATCCAGTGACTGCTGAACCTGCGCCAACGGTTGTGCGGCATCCACCAGCACATAGCGCGCCGGATCTGCCTCGGCACGCTTGAGGAAAGCACTGCGCACCGCATCGAAAAACGTCCGGCCTTCGAGCTCGAAGCGATCCAGGCGACCGCGAGCACTGGCCCGGGCCAGGCCGACTTCCACGGGCAGATCGAAAATCAGCGTCAAGTCCGGGCGCAGGTCACCCTGGACAAAGGTTTCCAGAGCGGCAATGCGCTCCAGCGACAATCCGCGACCACCGCCCTGGTAGGCGTAAGTCGAGTCGGTAAAGCGATCACACAAGACCACGGCACCACGGGCCAATGCCGGGCGAATGACTTCGGCCAGGTGTTGAGCGCGGGCGGCGAACACCAGCAACAACTCGGTATCCGGGTTCATGACTTCATCGACCGGGGCCAACAACACCTCGCGAATACGCTCGGCCAGTGGCGTTCCACCCGGCTCACGGGTCAGCACCACCTCAATACCGGCGGCGCGCAAACGTTCGGCCAGGTATTCGCGGTTGGTGCTCTTGCCGGCGCCTTCAGGGCCTTCCAGAGTAATAAACAAGCCAGTCACAGGCAGTCCTTAGTCAGAGTCATTGCGAGCTTTGCGGTGTGCTTGCATCGGAAGCCGGTGCATCCGGTGCGGGTTCAGGCGCGGGATCTTGCGGCTGCACCCGCGGCGAAGCGTCCGGATCAGTGTCCGGTGACGCGGTCGGGACCGGCATCTCGGCGTCCTCAGACGCCGACGCGGCAGGCTCCTCCACCGGCGTCTCGGGTGCAGAGATCGGTGCCGGGCTGGAGCGGTAATCGGCTCGGCGCTTGATCTGGTACTCACGCACTGCATTGTTGTGCGCATCCAGATCATCGGAGAACACGTGGCTGCCATCACCGCGCGCCACGAAGTACAGGCTGCTGCCCTCCACCGGATTGAGCGCCGCATGGATCGCTTCGCGACCGACCATGGCAATCGGGGTCGGCGGCAAACCTGCATTCATGTAAGTGTTATAGGGCGTGGCTTCTCTGAGATGTGCACGGTTCAACTTGCCGCTGTAACGATCACCCAGGCCATAAATCACCGTCGGGTCGGTCTGCAGCAACATGCCTATCGCCATGCGCCGTACAAACACACCGGCAATCTGCCCACGCTCCTGCGGCACACCGGTTTCCTTTTCCACCAGCGAGGCCATGATCAGCGCTTGATAGGGTTCGGTGTACGGCACGTCCGCCGATCGTTGCGCCCACTCTTTGGCAAGCACATCGTTGAGGCGATCGTAGGCAATTTTCAGCAGCTCGACATCGGACATGCCGCGCACGAAGCGATACGTGTCAGGGAAGAATCGCCCTTCGGGAAAAATCCCGGTATGGCCGAGCTTGTCCATGACCTGGCTGTCGCTCAATCCATCAAGGGTCTGCTCGAGTTTTTCATCCCTGGCCAGGGCCGCACGCACTTGATGGAAATTCCAGCCTTCGACCAGGGTCAGGCTGTACTGAACCATCTCTGCGCGCTTCCACAGATCGATCAGCCCTTCGACTGTCATGCCGGGAACCATGCGGTATTCACCGCTGTGCAGAGGTTGTTTGGGCAGGTTGAAGCGCCAATAGACGCGCAGCCAGAATGCGTCCTTGATGACGCCGTCAGCTTCCATTTTCAGGAAGGTGCGGTTCGGAGTCGTGCCCTTGGGCACCTCCAGCAGTTTTTCCTGAGTGATATTCAGCGGTTGCACCAATGCCGAATGAATTTTCCAGGCAGAAGCACCCAACATCAGCCCCGCCAGAACCAGTCCGGTTTCCAGCAGCAGCAAGAGTTTACGTCTCACGTATCAAGCATCCAGTAGCTCATTGGCAATGGTTTGGAGTTTACGGGTGAGCGGCCCAACCGGCCAGCTCAGTGCTGCATAAGCACGCACCGGCCAAACGCCATAAACGCTGTTGCAGACAAAGACTTCGTCAGCCCATTGCAGCTGTTCGAGGGGGATATCGGTGATTTGCGTGGGGATACCCGACGACTCGGCTTGAAACAAAATTTCTTCGCGCATCACCCCGGCGACGCCACAGCGTTTGAGGTCTGCCGTGATCAGCACGCCATTGCGCACTAGGAACAGATTACTGAATACGCCTTCAATCACGCGCCCTGCCTGATCGAGCATCAAGCCTTCAGCATGCTCGGTGTCCTGCCATTCGGCACGGGCGAGGACCTGCTCCAGGCGATTCAAATGTTTGAGGCCGGCGAGCAGAGGTTGATTTGAAAGTCGTGTCGTACAAGGAAACAGGCGAACGCCTTGCTCAGCATGGGCATCCGGATAGACCGCTGGTGGGTTGCCCGACAAAATGCGTCGAGCGGAAACCGAGGGATCGAAGGCGTAGCCGCGCAAGCTGTCACCGCGTGTGACGATCAGCTTGAGCACACCTTCGTCCAGCTTCGCGGCATAGTTCAACAACTCCGCGACCATGAGCTCATGATCAAGGTTGATCGCCAACCGCTGGCACCCCCTGGCCAAACGCACCAGATGACGATCCAGCAGCACCGGGAGTCCATTACGCACAGCGATGGTCTCGAACAGACCATCACCATAAGCCAGGCCGCGATCCTTCAGCGACAAAGCGTCCGCCGGCTGACCGTCGACCCAGCAGTCCATCAGCCTGCGAACCGGCGGAACACCAGCGAGCCGTTGGTGCCGCCAAACCCGAAGGAGTTGGAAACCACCACATCAATGTCCATATTGCGCGCAGTGTGCGGCACAAAATCGAGATCGCAGCCTTCGTCCGGCTCATCGAGGTTGATGGTCGGCGGCGCCACCTGGCTGTTGATCGCCAGTACGCTGAAGATCGCCTCAACCGCGCCCGCCGCACCCAACAGGTGACCGGTCATGGACTTGGTCGAACTGACTGCCAGCTTGTAGGCGTGCTCGCCGAACACTGACTTGATCGCATTGACTTCCGCCAGGTCGCCTGCGGGAGTCGAGGTGCCGTGGGCGTTGATGTACTGCACTTGATCGCCATTGATTTTGGCATCGCGCAGCGCATTGGTGATGCAGCGCGCTGCACCTGCGCCATCGGCTGGCGGCGAGGTCATGTGGTAGGCATCGCCACTGGTACCGAAGCCGATCAGCTCGGCGTAGATGGTCGCGCCACGCGCCTTGGCATGCTCGAGTTCTTCCAGCACCAGCGCACCGGCGCCATTGGACAATACAAAGCCATCGCGGCCCTTGTCCCATGGACGGCTGGCGCGGGTCGGCTCGTCGTTGCGGGTCGACAGTGCGCGGGAGGCTCCGAAGCCGCCCATGCCCAGACCGCAGGCCGCCATCTCGGCACCGCCGGCAATCATCACGTCGGCTTCGTCGTACATGATGTTGCGGGCCGCCATGCCGATGCAGTGCGTACCTGTGGTACACGCTGTGGCGATGGCGTAGTTAGGCCCCTGTGCACCCAAGTGGATGGACAGGAAACCGGAAATCATATTGATGATCGAGCCTGGCACGAAGAACGGAGAGATCCGTCGCGGGCCGGTCTCGTGCAGCGTGCGGGCGGTTTCTTCGATATTGGTCAGACCGCCAATACCCGAGCCCATGGCCACGCCGATACGCTCACGGTTGGCGTCAGTGACTTCCAGACCGGCATTGCGTACCGCCTGAAAACCTGCGGCCAGACCGTACTGAATGAACAGGTCGAGTTTGCGGGCTTCTTTGACCGACAGGTATTCCTCGACATTGAAGTCCTTTACCGAGCCGCCAAAACGGGTGGAATAGGCAGAAAGGTCGGCGTGTTCGATCAGACCAATGCCACTGCGGCCAGCCAGAATGCCCTGCCAGCTGCTCGGCACATCCGTGCCCAGTGGCGACAACATACCCATACCGGTGACTACGACGCGTCTACGCGACACAGCACTCTCCTTTTTTCAAATGACGACTTTGCATCAGGCCTAAAGAAAAAACCGCACGCCATGATGGCAGTGCGGTTTTTCCATGACAGCGAGCAACGATTACAAACTATTACGCCTGATGGCTAGTAACGTAGTCGATTGCAGCTTGTACAGTAGTGATCTTCTCGGCTTCTTCGTCAGGGATTTCGGTCTCGAATTCCTCTTCCAGAGCCATCACCAGCTCAACGGTGTCAAGGGAGTCGGCACCCAGGTCTTCAACGAAGGAAGCAGTGTTGACCACTTCTTCTTCTTTAACGCCCAGTTGCTCAGCAACGATTTTCTTGACGCGCTCTTCGATGGTGCTCATACCTTGTTTTCACTCCTAATGGACAAATTCAGGCAGCTGGCCAGTGGGTAAGTGTATAGAAAGACTTTTCAGCTTTTCAACTGAAAGCTTCACTCCTCGAACCCGGTGACCCTCTGCCTATAAATAGATTGCAGCTTTATAACGGATTTTAGACAGCTCGTATGACATTTTTTTGAAGCAATCCGTCACATTTGAATTACATGTACATCCCGCCGTTCACCGGGATTGTAGCTCCGGTAACGTAAGCCGCACCGTCCGACGCAAGAAAAGCGACCACGGACGCGATCTCTTGAGCTTGTCCCAGACGGCCCAGCGGAATCTGCGTCTGCAAGGCTTCACGCTGCGCCTCGGGCAGTTCACGGGTCATATCGGTATCGATGAACCCTGGGGCCACCGAGTTTACCGTAATCGAACGCGAACCGACTTCACGCGCCAGTGCACGGCTGAAACCTTCCAGACCGGCCTTGGCGGCAGCGTAGTTTACTTGGCCTGCGTTGCCCATGGCACCCACAACCGAACCAATACTGATAATTCGACCCCAACGGGCCTTGGTCATACCACGCAAAACGCCCTTGGACAGGCGGAACAGACTGTTCAGGTTGGTATCGACAACGTCATGCCACTCGTCGTCTTTCATACGCATCATCAGGTTATCGCGGGTGATGCCGGCATTGTTGACCAGGATTGCCGGCGCACCGAACTGCTCCTGAATGCTTGCCAGAACACTTGCAACGGACTCGTCACTGGTGACATTGAGTTCCAGGCCAGTCCCCTGGATACCGTTTTCTTTCAGGGTAGCGGCAATACGCTCAGCACCCGACGCAGAGGTCGCGGTGCCCACTACGATGGCGCCCTGACGACCCAGTTCCAGGGCGATAGCCTGGCCGATGCCACGGCTTGCACCGGTGACCAGTGCAACTTTACCTTGCAGACTCATGCAAGCTTCTCCTGATTCAGGCCAACGCTGCACGAGCGGCAGCGAAAGCGTCTGGGGTATTGAGGTTGGATGTCGACACGCCTTCAGCACAGCGCTTGTTCAGACCGGCCAGTACTTTGCCCGGACCGCACTCGACCAGTTGGGTCGCACCCTTGGCGGCCAGCGCCTGGACCGATTCAACCCAGCGTACTGGCTTGTAGAGCTGCTCAAGCAAATCACGCTTGAGGGTTTCCAGATCGCCCGGCACTTCGGCACTGACGTTCTGCACAACGGGAATTTGTGGGACTTGCCAGTCGATCGCGGCGATCGACTCGGCGAAACGCTCGGCGGCCGGACGCATCAGTTCGCAGTGCGATGGCACGCTGACCGGCAATGGCATGGCGCGCTTGGCACCCCGCGCCTTGCAACCTTCAATAGCGCGCTCGACCGCAGCCTTGGCGCCAGCGATGACGACCTGACCCGGGGAGTTGAAGTTCACCGCGCTGACCACGTCGCCTTGCGCCGCTTCGGCACAGGCGGCCAGTACGTCCGCATCTTCCAGACCCAGGATGGCGGCCATGCCGCCCTGCCCGGCCGGAACGGCCTCCTGCATCAACTGACCACGACGCTCGACCAGTTTCACCGCGTCACCCAGGCTCAGGCTGCCGGCAGCGACCAGCGCGCTGTATTCACCCAGGCTGTGCCCGGCAACGTAAGCCGGACGCGCACCACCTTCGGCCAGCCACAGGCGCCACAGGGCGATCGAGGCGGTCAGAATGGCCGGCTGGGTTTTATCGGTCTGATTGAGTTGCTCTTCCGGCCCTTGCTGGGTCAGTGCCCACAGGTCGTAACCCAGAGCATCGGAAGCTTCTTTGAATGTTTCGAGGACAACCGGGTGTTGTGCGCCCAACTCGGCCAGCATGCCGAGGGACTGCGAACCCTGTCCTGGAAAGACGAATGCGAGGGAAGCAGACATGTAACAAGCCCCTAATGATCTTGTCGTCGGAGAGTTGACGCCCCGCTTTTGGGACGCAAGAAACTGACAGTTGGATGGTGACTCGAACCGAGCAGTCACATTTAAGCATTGTCCGACGAAAACGCCTAAAGCAACAAATCCTCCAGACGACCGTGAATGCGTTCTGGCAGGTTTTCCTGAATTTCGATCAGCGCGCGCTGAATGGCACTTTGAAAGCCCTGCACCCCGGCAGATCCGTGGCTTTTCACGACAATGCCCTGCAAGCCGAGAAAGCTCGCACCGTTGTGCCGCGCGGGCGCCAGGTCAGCCTGCAAGCGCTTCATCAGCGGCAACGCCAATGCACCGACCATGCGCGAAGCAACACTCTGCCTGAACAACGCTTCGATACGCCCGGCAATCATGGTCGCCAGGCCTTCGCTGGATTTGAGCAGGATATTGCCGACAAATCCGTCGCACACCACCACATCAGCTTCGCCACGGTACAAACCATCACCTTCGACAAAACCGATGTAATTGATACCTCGGGCTGCCTGCAACAACGTGGCGGCCAGCTTGACCTGCTGATTTCCCTTGATGTCCTCGGTGCCGATATTCAACAACGCCACGCGCGGACGAGCAATGCCCAGCGTTTCCGCTGCGACCGAGCCCATCACAGCGAACTGCAACAGATGTTCCGCGCTGCAATCGACGTTGGCACCCAGATCGAGCAACTGGCAATAACCCTTCTGTGTCGGAATGGCCGCCACCATGGCCGGCCGATCAATGCCCGGCAAGGTCTTGAGCACAAAACGCGACAGCGCCATCAACGCACCGGTATTGCCGGCACTGACGCAGGCCTGGACCTTGTCATCGCGCAGCAACTCGAGCGCCACGCGCATGGATGAGTCGGGCTTGCCTCGCAGGGCCTGGGCAGGTTTTTCGTCCATGGTGATGACTTCGGACGCCGGAGCAATCGACAGGCGTGCGCGATCCACAGCCGAATGGCCAGCGATCAGTTCTTCAAGAAGGGAGGGTTGACCGACGAGGATCAGGTGCAGCGAGGGGGTAGCAGCCAGACAAGCGAAGCTGGCCTGAACAATGCTGCGGGGACCGAAGTCCCCGCCCATTGCGTCAATCGCGATGACTTGAGCAGACAAGTGATTACTCGTCAGCGCCCTTGTCGATCACTTTACGGCCACGGTATACGCCTTCTGGCGATACGTGGTGACGCAGGTGAACTTCACCGGTGGTTTTTTCTACAGACAGGGTGCTAGCCTCGAGAGCGTCGTGCGAACGGCGCATGTCACGGGCAGAGCGGGATTTTTTGTTCTGCTGAACAGCCATAATTGATTAACTCCTAAACGTTTGGGTCACGCTTTAACTGCGCCAATACACTGAACGGGTTGGACCGCGTTACCTCGTCCTCGCTCGGTTCGGGCTCATCTGCTCCCGCCGGCTGCTGGCATTCTTCCGGATGATGAGCAGGCACAATGGGCAAGGCGAGCAGAAGCTCCTCCTCGATCAGTGACTGCAGATCCAAAGGATCTTCGCCCAGTTCCAGCACGTCATAACCTTTCGGCAACGACTGGGTATTCGCACCCTCCTTCACCACAGCGTAACTGCATTCGCTATGGATCGGCAGGGTGACCAGCTCAAGACAACGCTGGCAAACCATTTTGACCTCGGTGTCGATAAAACTGTGGATGACCACAGATTTACGTTCATCTCGTTCAAAAACGAATTTAGCCTGCACCGTACCGACATTGTCGGAAAGCGGGTCGCAGAGTCTCTTCAAATCGGCCAGCAGCATTTCACCTTGGAGGGTGGTGCCACGATCAGCCAATTTGCGCGGGTCAACGTGAGGTGGAATCGGGTCATTCAACATAGGCGCAGCATTATAGGGATGCACCCGGCCATGTCAAAGGAAATTCAGCCCTGTCCGTCACTTGGAAGCCCCGCTAGAATTCACGACTGTCATTTGGAGTTGCGCATGCTGCCTTTATTACTCGCTTCCAGCTCAGCTTATCGCCGGGAATTACTGACCCGTTTGCAGCTGCCCTTTACGTGCAGCTCGCCGGATATCGACGAGAGCCATCGCCCCGGCGAGCCCGCCATCGAGCTGGTCAAACGCCTGGCCGAAGAGAAGGCGCGCGCCCTGGCGGACAGCCATACCGCTCATCTGATTATCGGCTCAGATCAGGTCGCCGTATTGGGCAACCGCATTATCGGCAAGCCACACACCTTCGAAAAAGCCCGAGAGCAACTCCAGGCCTCAAGCGGCACCAGCGTGACATTCCTGACCGGACTGGCCCTGCTGAACAGCCAGACCGGCCATTGCCAGGTCGACTGCGTGCCATTCACGGTACACATGCGCACACTCGACACCGCACGAATTGAACGCTACCTGCGCGCCGAACAGCCCTACGACTGCGCTGGCAGCTTCAAGGCCGAGGGTCTGGGCGTCAGCCTGTTTCAAAGCACCGAAGGGCCTGACGCGACCAGCCTCGTCGGCCTGCCATTGATTCGCCTGATCGACATGTTGCTGGCTGAAGGCGTGCAAATCCCGTAGGAGCCGGCTTGCTGGCGAACCGGGGCGACGCGGCGCGCCAGGTATGCCGCCATCGCTGGCAAGCCAGCGCCTACAGGTCATGGGAAGGCAAAAAAACCGGCAATGGCCGGTTTTTTTGTGCAATCAAAAGATCAGCGCAGCGACGGACCGTTAAACCCCATCCACATCGCCAGATGCTCAGCCACGCTGGCGCCCAGCTTCTTCGAGAAGCGATCGAATGGCGACTCCTGAACGGTAAAGTCCACCAGCTCTTTCTCGCCGATCACATCCCGCGCAACCGAACTGGCACTGCCCAATCCATCGACAAGCCCTAGCGGCAGCGCCTGCTCGCCGGACCAGACCAGACCGGAAAACAACTCCGGATGCTCCTTGTCCTTCAGGCGATCGCCGCGCCCCTGCTTGACGCTGTTGATGAACTGTTTGTGCGTCGTATCGAGCACACCTTGCCAGAACACCGTTTCTTCCGACTTCTGCGGCTGGAACGGGTCGAGGAACGATTTATGCTCGCCCGAGGTGTATGTGCGACGCTCGACACCCAGTTTCTCCATGGTACCGACAAAACCGTAACCGGCCGCCGTCACACCAATGGAGCCCACGAGACTCGCTTTGTCCGCGTAGATCTGGTCGGCGGCACTGGCGATGTAATACGCCCCGGAAGCCCCCAGATCAGAAATGACCGCGTACAGCTTGATCTCCGGATGCAGGCCACGCAGGCGGCGGATCTCGTCATAGACGTAACCCGACTGCACCGGACTGCCGCCCGGACTGTTGATGCGCAGAATGACACCCTTGACCTTTTCATCCTCGAAAGCTGCGCGCAGGCTGCCAACGATGTTGTCGGCACTGGCCGGCTCCTTGTCGGCGATCACACCGGTCACGTCGATCAACGCGGTGTAGTTGCCACTGCGAGTTGCCGCCTTTTCCATGTCCATCAACGGCGAAAACAGCGCCAATGCACCGAACAGGTACACAAAGGTCAGCAGCTTGAAGAATATTCCCCAGCGACGGGACCGGCGCTGTTCCTGCACGCTGGACAGCAAGGTCTTTTCCAGCAGCTTCCAGCTTTTCGCGTCACCGTCATCAGCGCTCGCCTTGGCAGGCGCTTTCCATTCGTCGGTCATGCCATACACCCCAGCAAAAACGTATTAAGCCTGACGAAGCCAGGCGTGCAATTCGGAAAAACGATCTATGGACAGCCGCGGCTCAAACAGCTTCAGCGCCTCAATGGATTGAGCACCATAGCTCACCGCAACTGAATCCATGCCGGCATTGCGTGCCATTTGCAGATCAAACGACGAATCCCCGACCATCAGCGCCTGCTGCGCAGAAACGCCGCAATGAGCAAGGATTTCTTCCAGCATCAGAGGATGAGGCTTGCTGGCCGTTTCATCTGCCGCACGAGTGACATCGAAGTAATCTTCCCAGCCGTGCGCCTTGAGCACCCGATCCAGCCCGCGACGAGCCTTGCCGGTGGCCACCGCCAAGTGATAACCCTCATTGCGAAAGGCTGCCATCGACTCGACAACACCCTCGAACAACGGCGACGGCACAGCTTCCGATGCGATGTAGTGATCAGCATAGTGCTGACGAAACGCGACGAGCTCGTCATCGCCAATATGCGGATACAACGTGCGAATCGCCTCGGGCAACCCCAGTCCGATGATGCCCTTGACGGAAAAGTCATCGCACAATTGAAAACCGGAGCGCTCGGATGCCACATGCATCGCTTCGACAATCCGACCGATGGAGTCGGCCAGGGTGCCATCCCAATCAAAAATCAGCAGCTTGTAGTCAGATGGGCGCACTCAATCGCTCCACGGTCTTGGCCCACATTTCGTCTACCGGCGCCTGAAGCTTCAGCTCACCACCATCCGGTAACGGCACAGTCAGCATGTAGGCGTGCAGGAACAGGCGCTTGCCGCCCAGATCGCGAATTTCCTTGCTGAAATCGTCATCACCGTATTTGGTGTCACCAGCAATGCAGTGACCCGCGTGCAAGGTATGGACACGAATCTGGTGAGTGCGGCCGGTGATCGGCTTGGCTTCGATCAGGGTGGCAAAGTCGCCAAAACGACGCAGGACCTTGAACACGGTCACAGACTCCTTGCCCTCCTCCTCGTCGACCTCGACCATGCGCTCACCGGAGCGCAGATTGCTCTTGCCGAGCGACGCTCGAACTTGCTTGATCGAGGACGCCCAGTTACCGCGAACCAGCGCCATATAGCGCTTATCGACGCCATCGCCGCCATCGCCGCGCAAGGCTGTGTGCAAATGACGCAGCATGCTGCGCTTCTTGGCGATCATCAGCAGGCCGGAAGTGTCACGGTCGAGGCGGTGAACCAGTTCGAGCTCCTTGCAATCGGGACGCAACTGACGAAAGGCTTCGATGACGCCGTAATTCAAGCCGCTGCCGCCGTGAACGGCGATACCGCAAGGCTTGTTGATCACGATCAACGCCTTGTCTTCGAAGACAATCGAGGCTTCGAGGCGCTGAAGCAGGCCCTGAGCCAGCGGTACCGGCTCGTCGCGCTCAGGCACACGAACCGGCGGCACGCGCACGATATCGCCCGCCTGCAGCTTGTATTCGGGCTTGATCCGCCCCTTGTTCACACGCACTTCGCCTTTGCGCAAGATGCGGTAAATCAAGGTCTTGGGCACACCTTTGAGCCGTGCAAGAAGGAAGTTGTCGATGCGTTGGCCGGCATATTCCGGCGAGACCTCAAGCAGTTGTACGCTTGGAGTCGGGAGGGTAGTCGTCGTCATGCCGCGGATGATAACAATTTTTATGGAATTGAAGCACTTAATCATTGCTGCTATAGTCGCGAACGCCGCCAAAAGCGGCCTGGACAGCGGACCATCGGTCAAAAACCGGCCCTGACCAACGCAATTCACCAGGACGCGAGGCCGTCCTACGGGGCTTTCGCTACGTAACGGTGGAGTTTGCAGGTGTAACGAGCGCAGGTGACATGAGGCCTGAATCACGCTGCAAAACGGAGTATCTCACTCGTTTTGCAAGCCATATTCACGGCCAGTTCACAAAGTGCAGTCAGCTGCGAATGACCCCGAGCGAACGCTTCGGAAACAACGCCTAAATTAGCCATGATGCGTGACCTCCCCTTTCGGAGCTCACGGTAAATGCCAACCCGCTGCGGATTCTGCGCGCGGCAGCACCCGAATTATCAGGGATACGTGTAGGGTGGAGATGCACAACCGCTGGACTGTGTAGCAATAGGCTTTATCAAGACGCTTCATCTCGTCCACAGCCGCTGGTTGATTCCTCCTCCTGACTGAGTGCTTAAGTAGCCACAGCAAGCAGGACGCGTACGTCGCGATGAAGGCCCACATTGGCCAGACTTCGCTGGACACGGGAATGGCCAACCACTCCCGACGCACCTGACACCGACCGTGAGAAGTCGTGTGTGCCGAACGCCGTTTCCGGCAGCCCGGAAACCGACGGTACTACATGAAAAGAATGCTGATTAACGCAACTCAACCCGAAGAGTTGCGTGTTGCACTGGTAGATGGCCAACGCCTCTACGACCTGGACATCGAATCCGGTGCACGCGAGCAGAAGAAGGCCAACATCTATAAAGGCCGGATTACTCGCATCGAACCAAGCCTCGAGGCTGCCTTTGTCGATTTCGGCTCTGAGCGCCACGGCTTCCTGCCCCTCAAAGAAATCTCCCGCGAATACTTCAAGAAAGCCCCTGAAGGCCGCGTCAACATCAAGGACGTCCTGAGCGAAGGCCAGGAAGTCATCGTTCAGGTCGAAAAAGAAGAACGTGGCAACAAGGGCGCCGCCCTGACCACCTTCATCAGCCTGGCCGGTCGATATCTCGTTCTGATGCCGAACAACCCGCGTGCCGGCGGTATCTCCCGTCGCATCGAAGGCGAAGAGCGCAATGAACTGCGTGAAGCCCTGAACGGCCTGGTTGCCCCGGCTGACATGGGTCTGATCGTGCGCACTGCCGGCCTGGGCCGCAGCAGCGAAGAAATGCAGTGGGACCTCGACTACCTGCTGCAACTCTGGACCGCCATCAAAGAAGCCTCGCTGGATCGTTCCGCGCCGTTCCTGATCTACCAGGAAAGCAACGTGATCATCCGCGCCATCCGCGATTACCTGCGCCAGGACATCGGCGAAGTGCTGATCGACAGCGTTGAAGCCCAGGACGAAGCCCTGACCTTCATTCGCCAGGTGATGCCGCAGTACGCCAGCAAGATCAAGCTGTACGAAGACAGCGTTCCGCTGTTCAACCGCTTCCAGATCGAAAGCCAGATCGAGACCGCTTTCCAGCGCGTCGTTGAACTGCCTTCCGGCGGTTCCATCGTCATCGATCCGACCGAAGCCCTGGTGTCCATCGACATCAACTCGGCGCGCGCCACCAAAGGCAGCGACATCGAAGAAACCGCGCTGCAGACCAACCTTGAAGCCGCCGAAGAAATCGCCCGTCAGTTGCGCCTGCGCGACATCGGCGGCCTGATCGTCATCGACTTCATCGACATGACCCCAGCCAAGAACCAGCGTGCCGTGGAAGAGAAAGTCCGCGAATGCCTGGAAGCCGACCGCGCTCGCGTGCAAGTCGGTCGTATCTCGCGCTTCGGCCTGCTGGAAATGTCCCGTCAGCGCCTGCGTCCGTCCCTGGGCGAAAGCAGCGGCATCGTCTGCCCGCGTTGCAACGGCACCGGCATCATCCGTGACGTTGAATCGCTGTCCCTGGCGATCCTGCGCCTGATCGAAGAAGAAGCCCTGAAAGACCGTACCGCCGAAGTTCGCGCACAAGTGCCGATCCCGGTGGCCGCGTTCCTGCTCAACGAAAAACGCAACTCGATCACCAAGATCGAACTGCGCACCCGTGCCCGCATCGTCATTCTGCCGAACGATCACCTCGAAACGCCGCACTTCGAAGTGCAGCGTCTGCGTGATGACAGCCCGGAAGCCGCGACCAACCAGTCCAGCTACGAAATCGCTGCTGCCGCTGCCGATGTGGAAGAAGTCCAGCCAGCCGCCGCGACCCGCACCCTGGTTCGCCAGGAAGCCGCCGTCAAGACCGCACCGGCCCGCGCCAACGCTCCGGTTCCGACCGAAGTCGCCGCTCCGGCCCCTGCTCCGGTTGCAGTGCCTGAGCCAAGCCTGTTCAAAGGCCTGGTGAAGTCGCTGGTCAGCCTGTTCGCCACCAAGGAAGAGCCTGTTGCTCCGACCGTGGTTGAAAAGCCTGCGACCACCGAGCGCCCGGCCCGTAACGAAGAGCGTCGCAACGGTCGCCAGCAGAGCCGCAACCGTAACGGTCGCCGCGATGAAGAGCGCAAGCCTCGTGAAGAACGTGCTCCGCGTGAAGAACGCGCCCCACGTGAACCGCGTGAAGAGCGTCAGCCACGCGAAACCCGTGAAGAAACGCCGGCCGTAGCCCGCGAAGAACGCGCACCTCGCGCACCTCGTGAAGAACGTGCACCGCGCGCACCGCGTGAAGATCGCAAGCCACGTGGCGAGCGTGAAGAACGCGTTCGTGAACTGCGCGAACCTCTGGATACCACGCCAGCCGCCGCTCCAGCTCCAGTTGCAGCTGTCACCGCTGAAGAGCGTCCGGCCCGCCAGCCACGTGAAGAACGTGCTCCACGCCCACCGCGTGAAGAACGCCAGCCACGTACCGAGCAAGCCGCTGCCGCCGTCGCCGAAGAAGAACTGCCGACCAGCGAAGAGCAACTGCAGGAAGACGGTCAGGATGGCGCCGAAGGCGATCGTCCACGCCGCCGCTCCCGTGGTCAGCGTCGTCGCAGCAACCGTCGCGAGCGTCAACGTGACGCCAACGGCAACGTGATCGAAGGTTCGGAAGATTCCGAAGGTAACGAAGGCGCCGAAGGCCCTGAAGCACCAAGCACTGCCGATCTGGCCGCCGGCCTGGCTGTTACCGCAGCCGTTGCCAGCAGCGTGATCAGTGCTCCAGCCGAAGCACAGGCCAACGAGCAAGCCGAACGCGCGACTGCCTCCACCCTGGAAACGGCTCCGGTCGAAGCGCCAGCTGTTGAAGCGACCACGCCGGTCGAAGTCACTGCCGCGCCAGAAGTCGAAGTCGCACCAGCACAGCCTGTTGTTGAAGCCGCTGCCGAACCCGCCGTGGTTGCGGAACCGGTTGTTGAAACCGTGTCTGAAACCGTTCGTGAAGTTCGCGAAGAGCAAACCGCATTCAACTGGGTTGCCGAGCCTGCTGCCGCTGAAACACCAGCACCGGTGCCAGTCGCTGAACCTGAAGTAGCGCAAGCGATGGTTTCCGAACCTGTGGTTGCTGCTGCCGAGCCTGCGCCAGTTGTTGAAGCGCCAGTTGTTGCCGAAGTTGCACCGGTCGTCGCTGAAGTGACCACACCTGTCGTGGAAGCTGCCCAAGTCAGCGCCCTGACGCCAAGTGGTCGCGCGCCTAACGATCCACGCGAAGTGCGTCGTCGCAAGCGTGAAGAAGAGCGTCTGCAGAAGGAAGCCGAACTGGCCGCCGCTGCTGCACCGACTCCGATCGTGGCTGAAGCGGTTGAGGCAGCACCTGCCGAGACGGTTGAATCCGTGATCGAAGAAGCACCGCGCTCGGTTCAGGAAGCCGTAGAGCAACACGAACAAGCCGAGGAAAAAGAACACGAGCCTAAACCGCTCGTCTGATTCCGACGCTGACTAAAAAGCCCCGCCTGGTGATCCAGGCGGGGCTTTTTATTGCAATAAAGATCCCGCAGCCTTCGGCAGCGCCTACAGATGCTCGACGCAGGAGCTGCCGAAGGCTGCGATCTTTTTGATTTCACCCAAAGACCAACTTCTCCGGCACATCCACATCCCACAAAACCCCGGGATCATCCACCGAAACCTCAACCACTCGCCCCTGCGCAAACAAGGGCTTGGCTCCCCGATCTCCCGAAAGCGCCATCAAGCCAGGTCCAAAACTGCGACCGAAACCGACCGGATGCCCGTAGTCACCATCATGTACCGGGACACTGATACCATCTTCAGCAACTTGAACCACAATTTGCTCGATAGTCGACGGCAAAACAAACGGCATATCCCCCAACACCATCAACCATCCCCCGAGCTCCCCGCACGCAGCCACACCCGCGGCAATGCTGTCGCCCATTCCAGTGGACTCGATCAGCACGATCGCGCAACCATAAGCCTTTGCCATGCGGATCACTTGCGGGCGGTCAGCGGTGGTTACCAACACCCGCTTCTCCAGGGTTGCCGGCAGATTGACCAGCACCTGCTCAATGACAGATCGAACCGCGCCATCTCGACCGACGCAGTCAGCCAGCAACTTGTCTTTCTCGGCACCGGCGACCTGGCGAAACCGACTCCCCTGCCCCGCTGCCAGCACAATGACGCCGATGGGCTCGCTCATACATCCTCCTGCAACGGTTTCTTCTGTTTCAACTCGACGCCATTTTTGATCGCCACGATTTCGGCCATGAGCGACAAGGCGATTTCCGCTGGATTATGACTACCGATATGCAGACCGATCGGGCCGTGCAATCGAGCGATGGCCTGTTGTGACAAACCCAGTTGAGCCAGGTTGTCCCGGCGTTTCTGGCTGTTGATCCGTGAGCCCAGTGCGCCGACATAGAACGCCTTGGAATCGAGGGCTGTCAGCAGCGCCATGTCGTCCAGGCGCGGGTCGTGAGTCAGGGCGACGATGGCCGTGCGTTCGTCGGTCTGGATACTCAGGACGGCCTCGTCGGGCATGCCCGAGACAAAACGTCCGTGCTGCGCTTCCCAGCCATAGACGAACTCGGTGCGCGGGTCGCAGATCAGTACTTCAAAATCCAGCAACCGGGCCATTTCGGCGACATACCGGGACAGCTGCCCCGCGCCAATCAACAACAGACGCCAACGCGGACCATAAATTGCGCGCAAGGTCTGCCCGTCGAACATCAACACGTCCGACTTGCTGGCTGGCGTCAAAATCACTTGGCCGGTTTCAAGGTTGAGTTCCCGTGCGACGATTTCATGGGCCTCACAGTGGACCAGCAATTGCTCGACCCAGGCCGCATCATCGACGCGCTCTTCGATCAAACGCAGCGTACCGCCACACGGCAAGCCGAATCGCGCCGCCTCTTCACGGGTGATGCCGTAGGTAATCAGTTGCACCGCTGGCCCGTCGACCGGGATTCGACCGTCGTGCTGCCGTGCAATCAGATCATCTTCGACGCAGCCACCGGAGACCGAGCCAATCACCACACCGTCCTCGCGCAGCGCCAGCATCGCCCCAGGCGCCCGGGGAGCGGTGCCCCAGGTCTGGGCGACGCTGTACAACATTACCCGCTGACCAGCGCGGCGCCACTCCAACACGCTGCGCAGGACATTCAGGTCGGCGCTGTCCATCAGGCGCCTGCCTTCTGCCAACCCGACAGCTGATAACGAACCGGCAAATTGCGAATGCGTTGGCCGGTGGCGGCGAAGATCGCATTGCACAGCGCCGGGGCAATCGGTGGCACACCCGGTTCGCCGACGCCGCCCAACGGAACGTTGCCCGGTGGGGTCACCAAGTGTACGGCGATGTCTTTCGGCGCCAGGGACATGCGCGCCACTTCGTACATGTGGAAGTTGTCCTGCTGGACCTTGCCGTCCTTGAAGCTGATTTCACCCAGCACCGCGTTGCCCAGCCCCATGACACAGGCGCCTTCGAATTGAGAGCGAATCCGTTCGGGGTTGATCTGCGGTCCGCAATCGACGGCAATATCGGCCTTGTGCACGATCAGCGTGCCGTCGTCTTTGACTTCAACCTCGATCACCGCTGCCACGTACGTCACGAAACTGTAATGCACCGCCAGACCCAATCCTCGCCCTTTGGGCAACTCGCGCCCCCAACCGGCCGCCTTCGCGGCAGTTTCCAGCACCGTACGCAGGCGTGCCGTATCGATCGGATAACGCTCCGGCGATTCACCGTAGTTCCATTCTTCACTCAAGGTGCGCGGATCGATCTGACGGTCCGGGCCGAGCAATTTGACCTGATACTTGAGCGAGTCCTGTCCGGCCTTGTGCGCCAGTTCATCGATAAAACTCTGGACCGCAAAGCCATGGGGAATATTCGACACCGAGCGATACCAGCCGACCCGGGTGTGTGCCGTCGCTTCAGGGTTTTCCAGGCGGATGTTGGGAATGGCATAGGCCATGTTGGTGAAACCCATGCCCAGTTCGAACGCCGCTTCATGGCTCATGCCCGGCGCAAACAGCGCAGTGATGCTCGGCGCCACGGTGCGGTGCAACCAGCCAGAGGGCAAGCCGTCCTTGTTCAGGCTGGCCTTGAGGTATTCCACCGACACGGTGTGGAAGTAGGAATTGTGGATGTCGTCTTCACGGGTCCACTGCACACGCACGGCTTTGCCGGGGAATTCCTTGGCCAGGATGGCGGCTTCGATGATGAAGTCAGGTTTGGACTTGCGCCCGAAACCGCCGCCCAGCAAGGTTACGTTGAACGTGACCTTGTCCAACGGCAATCCCAGGCGCTCGCCGATCCGCTGGCGGCTCACCTGTGGCGCCTGACTCGGCCCCCAGGCTTCGCAGACGCCATCCTTGTAGCGTGCGATGGCGACCATCGGTTCCATCGGCGATTGCGACAAGTGAGGCAGGTAGTAGGACGCTTCCAGCGTGTTGTCGGCGCTGCTCATGGCTTCGTCGATGTTGCCGGTATTGCGCACCACTTTGCCGGGTTTGAGTGAAGCAGCTTCCAGTTCCTTGCGGTAGGCAATCGAGTCATAGCTGGCATTAGGGCCGTCGTCCCACTCGATCTTCAGCGCCTCGCGCCCCTTGATCGCGGCCCAGGTATTACTGGCCACTACGGCGATTCCGCCCAACGGTTGAAACTCGGAAGGCAACGGACGGCTGTCGATCTGAATGACCTTCAGCACACCGGGGACTTTCATCGCCGCACTGCCATCGAAACGTTTGACCTTGCCGCCATAGACCGCAGGCCGGGCGATCACCGCGAACAACATGCCGTCGAAATGCACATCGGCGCCATACACGGCACGACCATTGACGATGTCGTCACCGTCGATGGCCTTGGTGCCTTCCTTGCCGATGTAGCGAAATTCCGACGGCTGCTTGAGCTTGAGGCTGTCGCGTGCCGGTACAGCCAAGGCACCGGCAGCAGCGGCCAGCGCGCCGTAGTCCAGCTCGCGGCCCGACGGTGTATGGATGACTTTGTGCAGTTGCGCATGGCATTCGCTGACCGGCACTTTCCACTGCTCGGCGGCGGCTTGTTCGAGCATGGTCCGCGCGGCGGCACCGCAACGGCGCATCGGTTCGTACCAGTGGCGCATGCTGCGCGATCCGTCAGTGTCCTGATTGCCGAAGCGCACTTCGTCACCCGGCGCCTGCCGTACTTTGACCCGCGCCCAATCGGCTTCCAGTTCATCGGCCACGACCATGGTCAGGCTGGTGCGCACGCCCTGGCCCATTTCCGAACGGTTGCACACCACGGTCACCGTGCCATCCGCGGCAATGCTCACATAGACCTTGGGGTCATCGATCCAGCCGTTGGGCATACCGTCGGCGCCGAACTTTTTCTCTTTCTCTTCAGCAAACGCCTCCTGCCAGCCCCAACTGGCGGCAACGACCAATGCACCAGTGGCGCCGACACCCTTGAGGAAGCCTCGGCGACTGAGGTTGCTCAGGGCGAAGCCATTCGGTAACTGGCTCATGCCTTGGCCTCCTTCAGGTGAGTGGATGCCTGACGGATGGCGGTCTTGATGCGATTGTAGGTGCCGCAACGGCAGATGTTGCCGACCATCGCTTCTTCGATCTGCTCGTCGCTCGGGTTCGGATGGATCTTGAGCAACGCGGTCGCGGACATGATTTGCCCCCCTTGGCAAAACCCGCATTGGGCCACCGCGCTATCGAGCCAGGCTTGCTGCACGACTTTGCCAATCGGGTCCGCGTGCAGGTTGTCGATGGTGGTGACGTTCTGCCCGATGACCGAACCGATCGGTGTGATGCAACTGCGCGCCGGAGCGCCTTCGATATGAATGGTGCACGCCCCGCACAGGCCCATGCCGCAGCCGAATTTTGTGCCGTTGTAGCCGGCGACGTCACGGATTGCCCAGAGCAGCGGCATGTCCTCGGTGACATCGAGTTGATGGTTCTGACCGTTGAGTTTCAGGGTAATCATGGGCACGCCCGCAGAGTGTTCGGGTTATGGGGTCGAGTAATCTGCCGCTGGAAGGTCAGCGGTTGGCATCACGCAGATCGACTCAGGCTAATGGGCTCTCTTGTGCAGACGAACACGTCTGCACCGGGCCTTTGATGGAGTAAATGCATTGCATCGTTAGCTCGCTAAGTTAACGCAGCATTAACAAAAAAGCCCTGCACTAGTTACGGTACAGGGCTTTGGATTCAGACTTGAGAGCGTAGCCTCAATAGCGATTCGGCTCCATTTCCAGATCGACGTGGAAACGTTCTGAAATGTCTTTCTGGATGCGTTGCGCCAGGTGGAGCAATTGCAATCCGGTGGCGCCGCCGTAGTTGACCAGCACCAGCGCCTGCAATTTATGCACGCCCGCGTCCGCATCACGGAAACCTTTCCACCCTGCCCGCTCAATCAGCCATCCGGCGGCCAGTTTCATCTGCCCATCGGGTTGCGCGTAGGCCACCAGGTCCGGGTACTCACCCTTGAGCCGTGCAGCCAGCGCGGCCGACACTAACGGGTTTTTGAAGAAACTGCCGGCATTGCCGAGCACGGCCGGGTCCGGGAGTTTTTCGCTGCGAATGCTGCAAATGGCCTGGCTGACGTCGGTGGCGGTTGGATGCTCGATACCTTGCTCGGTCAGGCGCTGGCGCACCGGGCCGTATTCAAGATGCAAATGCGCTGCGCGGTCGAGTACGAAACGCACGCGCAGGATCAACCATCGCCCCGGCTCCTGTTTGAACAGGCTGTCGCGGTAGGCGAAGTTGCACGCCTCCAGACTGAAGTCGCGCAGTTCACCGCTTTGGCGATCGAGGGCAGTCAGACCGGCGAACACGTCCTTGATCTCGACCCCGTAGGCGCCGATGTTCTGCATCGGTGCGGCGCCGACGGTACCCGGAATCAGGCTGAGGTTTTCAAGCCCCGACAACCCTTGCGCCAAGGTGTGCTGCACAAACGGATGCCACGGCTCACCGGCTTCGGCTTCGATCACCACCTTGCTGCCGTCATCGCTGAGCACACGAATGCCACGGGTGGCCATGCGCAGCACCAGCGAGTCGATATCCGCTGTCAGCAGCAAATTGCTGCCGCCGCCGATCACCAACACCGGCACTTGGTGCTCCCGGCCATAAGCCAAAGCCTCACGCACATCAGCGTCGCTATGAGCCTCGGCGAACAACCGCGCCTGAACGTCCACTCCGAAGCTGTTGAACGGCTTGAGCGAAACCTGCGACCGAACCTGCAAACTCATAACCGTCCCTTCAATTCGATCACCAGCAAATCACTGGCGCGCTCGATCAGGTCCAGCACCTGCTCGAAACCTTGATCGCCGTCGTAATACGGGTCCGGCACTTCATCGACTTCCGACTCATAGCGGCGCAGGAACAGGTCCAGCTCGGCCCTGCCCTTGGCCGGTTGCAGGGCCTTGAGGTTGCGCAGATTGCTGTTGTCCATCGCCAGGATCAGGTCGTACGTGGCGAAATCGGCGCGGCTGACCTGCTGGGCGCGCTGGGCGGACAGGTCGTAGCCGCGCAGCTTGGCCGCTGCCTGACTGCGCTTGTCCGGCGCTTTGCCGACATGCCAGTCACCGGTGCCGGCGGAGGCGACTTCAACTTGATTGGCCAACCCCGCCTCACGCAGTTTATGGCGCAGCACGCCTTCGGCCGTGGGCGAACGGCAGATGTTGCCCAGGCAGACAAACAGAACCCGCATCAGGCCTCCAGCAGGCGACGAACGCGCTCGAGGTCTTCGATGGTATCGACACCGGCCGGTGGTGCGATCAGCGCGTCGGCAACGTGGATCCGCACGCCGTGCCACAGGGCACGCAGCTGCTCCAGGCACTCGGTGTTTTCCAGCCAGCACGGGCCCCAGCTGACGAAGTCATGCAGGAAACCGGCGCGGTAGGCATAGATGCCGATGTGGCGACGGTAAGGCACGCCTTCCGGTAGCTGCTCGCGGTTCTGGGCGAAGGCATCTCGCGCCCAAGGCAGCGTGGCGCGGCTGAAGGTCAGTGCCAGACCATTGAGGTCGCTGACCACCTTGACCACGTTCGGATTGAACAGGGTTTCCACGTCTTCGATCGGCTCGGCCAGCGTGGCCATGCGCGCTTCGGTGTGGGCAGCCAGGTTGGCGGCGACCTGATCGATCACGCTCGGCGGAATCAGCGGTTCGTCACCCTGGACGTTGACCACGATGGCGTCCGGCGCCAGCCCCAGTTTCTCGGCCACTTCGGCCAGGCGATCGGTGCCGGAGTTGTGGTCTTCACGGGTCAGCACCACTTCGGCGCCAAAGCTTTTGCAAGCCTCGATAATGCGCGCGTCGTCAGTGGCAACCACCACACGCTCGGCGCTGCTTTTGCATGCCTGCTCCCAGACATGCTGGATCATCGGCTTGCCGGCGATCAGCAGCATCGGTTTGCCCGGCAGACGGGTCGAGGCATAACGCGACGGAATGACGACGGTAAAGGCTGTGGTCATTTATCCAGGCGCTCGTCGTTGGTCAGGGTGCGCGCTTCGGATTCGAGCATCACCGGGATGCCGTCACGAATCGGGTAGGCCAGGCCTGCGCCTTTGCTGATCAGCTCGGTCTTGTCGGCGCTGAGCTTGAGCGGGCCTTTACAGACAGGGCAAGCGAGGATATCGAGCAATTTGGTGTCCATGAACATTCCCTGGATAAAAACGGATTAAGGCAACAAACGAGCCGGCAACAGGCGCATCAACTGCGTATCGAACCAGGCCACGAAGGCCGGCGACGGCGCAGCATCGACCGCCAGGTACCACCAATCGGCAGCGGCGAAGGCACGGCACTTCACCGCGTCCTTTTCCGTCATCACCAACGGCAATGACGGCGTGAAATTCAAGGCCTCGACGCTGTATTCGGCGTGGTCGGCAAATGCATGTGGAACAGGCTGCCAGTGTAGCGTTTCGAGGGTTTTGAAGAAACGCTGCGGGTTGCCGATTCCGGCCACGGCGTGCACGGCCTGGCCTTTGGGGAAGTGATCGAGGGGCCGACGTTCGCCGCTGCGCAGGTTAACCAGTTCGGAGGGTTGCAACTGGAAGGCAAAGCCATCGTCGCGGTCAGCCGGGGCGCCGTTGTAGAGCACAGCGTCAACGCTTTGCAGACGTTCGACCGGTTCACGCAACGGCCCGGCCGGCAAGCAGCGCCGATTGCCCAGTCCGCGGGCGGCGTCGATCAGTACCAACTCCAGATCCCGGGCCAGCCGATAGTGCTGCATACCGTCGTCAGACAGGATCAGGTCCAGCGGTTCACTGGCCAACAGGGCTTTGACGGCGTTGCTGCGGTTGGGGTCGATCATCAGCGGCACACCTGTGCGCTGGACGATCAACAGCGGTTCATCGCCTGCGATGCCTGCGGTTTGATCCGTCTCGACCCGCCATGGCAATTGCGGCGGTTTGGCACCGTAACCACGGCTGACCACACCGACCCGCAGCCCACTGCGCTGACAATGCTCGATCATCCACAAAATCAACGGTGTCTTGCCGGTGCCACCGACCGTGATGTTACCAACGACGATCAGCGGCACGGGCGGCTGATAGATCTCGCCCTCACCCGCCAGAAAGCGTTTGCGCTTGTTCATGACCACGCGCCGGTACAACCATTCCAGTGGCTGTAACAGCTTCAGGGCCGGATGACCGTCATACCACGCGGCGAGCAATCGATCGGACATGGCCATCAGGGCGCGGGAGGCGCCGCCTCGACAGTGGTCATGCGCAAGTGGCTGAAACCGAGTTTGCCGGCGGCGTCCATGGCGATGATGACGGACTGATGTTGAGTCTTGCCATCCGCGCTGATCGACAGCGGTCGGTTGGTGTCGCCATTGGATTCTTTCTGCAGCGCCTCCATCAGCGAGGCCAGGTCGCTTTTCGGCAGGATCTGGTTGTTCACCGAGAACACGCCTTCGGCACTGATGGTGATATCGACCGGCTTGTCCTGATCCTCCGCGGGCGAACCGCTGATCGCTTCCGGCAGATCGACGCGCAACTGGGTTTCACGGGTGAAGGTGGTGGTCACGACGAAAAACAGCAGCAGGATGAACACCACGTCGATCAGCGACGCGAGGTTGATGTCCACCGTTTCCCGTGGTTTGCGGCGGAATTTCACGCTTTGCTCCTGGACAGGTCCACATCACGGTCGCCCTGAACCACCTCGACCAGTTTGATGGCCTCTTGCTCCATGCCGACCACCAGTTCATCGATCCGGCGTTGCAGGAAACGGTGGAAGAACACTGCCGGGATACCGACCATCAAGCCTGCGGCCGTGGTGATCAAGGCTTTGGAGATACCACCGGCCAGTACCGAGGCGTTGGTGGTCATGCCGTTGCCGGTAAACGCGCTGAAAATATCGATCATGCCCAACACCGTACCCAGCAACCCCAGCAACGGGGCCATGGCGGCGATGGTGCCGAGGGCGTTGATGTAGCGCTCCAATTCGTGAATGACCCGCGCGGCGGCCTCTTCGATGCACTCTTTCATGATCTCGCGACCATGTTTTGAGTTGGCCAGGCCTGCCGCCAGGATCTCGCCCAACGGTGAGTTGAGGCGCAGTTCCTTGAGTTTTTCTTTATTGAGTTGTTTGTCCTTGATCCAGACCCAGACCTGCCCGAGCAAATGCTCCGGGGTCACACGGCTGGCTCGCAGCGTCCAGAGGCGTTCGGCGACAATCGCCATGGCGGCGATGGAACTCAAAATGATCGGCAGCATCATCCAGCCGCCGGATTTGACCAATTCCCACACAGTGACAATCCCCTCGAAAAAGTGCGCCACTCTAACATAGGGGGTCGGCGCACCGAAGACCGTGATGTCGCATCCGGTCGGGCTTTAATAACCGGGGGTTATTTATTTCAGGGCGGCGGATCGCGCCAGAAACGCCGTTCCAGACGCATCGACGACGGGGATGCAAACTGTCCCAACTGCAGATGAATGGCACCCTGCTCGGCGCTGTCGTAAATCGCCATCCCGCGTTTTCGGTAGCGCGCCATGACCGTCGGATGCGGGTGACCAAACGAGTTACCATGCCCTCGGGAGATCAGCACCGCCTTGGGTTGCAGCTTGTTGAGCAGTGCCATTGAAGACGAACTGCGACTGCCATGATGCGGTGCCTGCAACCAGTCGGTTGCAATGGCAAAAGGACTGTCGAGCAGCGCCCGCTCGGCAGCGGCGTCGATGTCCCCCGTCAGCAACAGGCGCTCGCCATGGGCTTCGATCTGCAGAACGCAGGATTTCTGATTGCTGTCTGTGGCTGACGGAAATTGCCAGAGCTGGAATTTAACGCCGTCCCAGGTCCATTGCAGGCCCGCCTCACAGGCTGAAGCGTGCAGCTCAGCCGGCAAGCCTGCGGGATCGCCACTGAGCACTTGCTTGACGGTCATGCCGTTGGCTACCGCCCGGGCGCCACCGGCGTGATCGGCATCGGCGTGGCTGATCAACATCAGATCGAGTGTTTCTACGCCCAATTTGCGCAACGACGGCAACACCACCCGCTCGCCCAGATCGAAATCCCCGAAACGCGGCCCCGCGTCATACAACAATGTGTGATGGCGGGTTCGTACCAGAATGGCCAGTCCTTGCCCGACGTCCAGCTGCCAGACATCGGCGATGCCTTCCGGCAGTTCCGCACGGGGTGGAAACACCAGCAGCAACAGCATCGGCCATCCCAACGGGCGTAACGGCACACCTCGCGGCAGCAGCAGTAAAAATGCTCCCAGCGCACCGAGGCCCCAGACCCAAAACGGAATCGCCTTGGGTACCCACGCGGGTATCTCACCGGCCAGCATCGCCAATCCGTTGAACAGCCAGTCGATCAATCCGCCCGCCAGCCACAGCAATCCCTCGCCCACATAAGGCACGGGCAACAACACAGTACCGAGCAAGGCTGGCGGCAACACCACAAGGCTGATCCACGGCACGGCCAACAGATTGGCCGCTGGCCCACTGACGCTGATGGGTAATCCCAGCACCAACAACAACGGGCACAGGCCGATTGCGATCAGCCACTGGGCGCGCGTCCAGGTTTGCCACCAACGCCAGGGTCCCAACCGGCCACCAAAGGTGAAAATCAATATGGCCACTGCCACAAAAGACAGCCAGAACCCCGGTTGCAGGCTCGCCAGCGGGTCCATCAATAAAATCCCATTGAGCGCCAGCAACAGTGGCCACCAGGCACCGAGATGACGGAACCGCAGGCGCCATAACAACACCAGGCCAATCATCAGGCAGGCCCGTCGAACCGGCACTTCAAAACCGGCCAGCAGCCCGTAACCCAGCGCCGCGGCGAATGCGAGTCCGCACGCCCAGGGCAGCCACGGCAGGCGGTCCGGCCACAGCCCATAGCGGGCCAGCCCGGCGATCAACAGGTAGACGACCCCCGCCAGTAACCCGATGTGCTGCCCGGAAATCACCAGCAGATGCACCGTGCCGGTGTCCTGCAACACCTGCCAGTCTTCACGACTGAGCCCGGCGCCGTCGCCCAGCACCAATGCGGTCAGTGCACCGGTTCGACCCTGGGCGTCCACAGACTGTAAGCCTTGGCGAATACCGTCCCGCCAGGCCCAACGGGCGTCGGTGAGTTTCTGGCCATCCTTGACCGTTCCGGTCGCCCCAATGCGTTGCGCGAGCAACCAGGCTTCGTAGTCAAAGGCATGGGGATTGAGCAGCCCGACCGGACGCTTCAATTTGACCGCCAGTCGCCAGCGCTCACCACTGTTCACCGCCGGACCGCCATGCCAGACCAGACGCAAGCGCTGCGGCAGTTGCGCGCGCCGAGACTGACTGTCGCTCAACTCGAAGCGCACCACGCCGTCGGCATTTTGCGGCAACCCCGTCACCCGTCCTTCGACCCAGCGGGTTTCGCCATCCAGCCTCGGTGACAAGCGATCATCCAGTGCCCATTGCGCCTGCACGCAGGCCCAACTGAACCCAAACAGAAAAAACGCCACCGGATACGTCCTGAACGGCAGCAACATCAAACCCGCCACCGGCATCAACCACAACAACCAGACCGGCGGTAGTGCCGGTAAAAAACGCAATGCCAACAAACCCAGCGCCAGCGCCATCATCCCTATGCGCATATGCCCGTCCTTGAGAGTCCTTACCCTAGGCTTAGCCCGTCCGTCGCATCGTCGCCGTTATCAATTGTCACAAAGTCTGAATGGGCAGTTCATGGATTCCAGACATACTTGCCGCCTTAACCGACCGAGAAGCCCTATGCCCCGGCGCTTATTCAAACGTTACATGCCTGACCCGGTCAGCATCAGGGAACACAAATCCTTACGCTTTCTTGGCACGCTGCTGCATGACCCGAACCTCTGGCACCTGAACCGGCACTCGGTCGCCCGCGCCATGGCCGTCGGTCTGTTCGCGGCTTTCCTGCCGATTCCGATGCAGATGCTGCTCGCGGCTTTCCTGGCCATTGTTGTGCGCGGCAACATGCCTATTGCGGTGAGTCTGGTCTGGCTGACCAATCCGATCACCATGCCTGCCGTGTTCTTCTGCACGTACCAGACAGGTGCCTGGCTGATGGATGTTCCCACCCGGAGTCTGCCGGATGAACTGACCTGGGAATGGGTCAGCAGTGAGCTTTCGACGTTGTGGCAGCCGTTTTTGCTGGGCTCGGTGGTGACGGGGCTGGTCCTTGGAGCCGTGGCCTATTTTCTGGTGATGATGTATTGGCGCTGGTGGGTGGCGCGGCAATGGAAGCGGCGCAAGAAAAGCAGGATGTGAGAATGTGGAACGGCCTCTGATTTTGGAGGCCGTTTTTTTTTGCATTTTTAAAGGGGTACATATCCGTTGCTGCGGTAACGGCGGCTATCGGTTCCGCCCTTACGACCCCGCCGGCCTGATTCTAATGCGTGTGCGCTTCCCTGTAGGAGCTGTCGAGTGCAACGAGGCTGCGCCTACGAGGCGGACGACTTACGTCCGCATCCCGCGCCCACTGACCAGTAACCGCGCACACCCGAGGTACAGCACCACGGTGGCCACCAGCATGAACGTGATCGCAATGCTGATCCTGATGTCCGACACCCCGAGGATGCCGTAACGGAACGCGTTGACCATGTGCAGCACCGGGTTCGCCAGCGAGACGGTCTGCCAGAACGGCGGCAGCAACGAGATCGAGTAGAACACCCCGCCCAAATAGGTCAGCGGCGTCAGCACGAAGGTCGGGATGATCGAGATGTCATCGAAGTTGCGCGCAAACACGGCGTTGATGAAGCCCAGCAACGAGAAGATCGTCGCGGTCAGCACCACCACCAGAATGGTCACGCCCAGGTGATGCACCTGCAAGTCGGTGAAGAACAGCGACAGCAGGGTCACGATAACCCCCACCATCAACCCGCGCAGCACGCCGCCCAGGGTGTAGCCGATCAGGATCGTGTGTGGCGACAGCGGCGACACCATCAACTCTTCGATGGAGCGCTGAAACTTGCTGCCAAAGAAACTCGATACCACGTTGCCGTAGGAGTTGGTGATCACCGACATCATGATCAACCCCGGCACGATGTACTCCATGTAGGTGAAACCACCCATGTCGCCAATTTGCCGACCGATGAGGTTACCGAAAATCACGAAGTACAAAACCATGGTGATTGCCGGCGGCAGCAAGGTCTGCGGCCAGATCCGGGTAAAGCGTCGGACTTCACGGTAAACGATGGTGTTGAGGGCAATGAGGTTGGGGCGCAACTCGGAACTCATACCGCCACCTTCGACAGATTTTTCTCCACCAGGGACACGAACAACTCCTCGAGGCGATTGGTTTTGTTACGCAGGCTCAGCACTTCGATGTTCTGCTGCGCGAGTTGGGTGAACAGCGCAGTGATGCCCATGGCCTTGTCCACCTGGACTTCCAGGGTGTGGCTGTCGATCAGCCGGGACGGGTAGCCCATCAACTGAGGCGCCACTTGCAACGTGTTCTTCATGTCCAGCAGGAACGTTTCCACATGCAGCTGGCTGAGCAACTGCTTCATGCTGGTGTTCTCGACGATCGTGCCGTGATCGATGATGCCGATGTTGCGGCACAGCTGTTCAGCCTCTTCCAGGTAGTGGGTGGTGAGAATGATGGTGATGCCTTTCTGATTCAGCTCGGTGAGGAAACTCCACATCGAGCGACGCAGTTCGATGTCCACACCGGCAGTCGGTTCGTCGAGGATCAGCAGGCGCGGCTCGTGAACCAGTGCGCGGGCGATCATCAGTCGACGCTTCATGCCGCCGGACAGCGAACGCGACGGCACGTCCTTCTTGTCCCACAGCCCGAGTTGGGTCAGGTATTGCTCGGCGCGTTCCTTGGCGATTTTCGGCGGGATGCCGTAGTAACCGGCCTGGGTCACGACGATGTCGAAGGTCTTTTCGAACTGATTGAAATTGAATTCCTGCGGCACCACGCCGATGGAGCGCTTGAGTTGCGCAGGATTCTTGTCCAGGTCGTGACCGAAGATATTCACCGTGCCGCTGGTCTTGTTCACCAGGGTCGAGAGAATGCCGATAGTCGTGGATTTGCCGGCGCCGTTAGGGCCGAGCAAAGCGAAAAAGTCACCTTCGGCGACATCCAGATCGATACCACTCAAGGCCTGGAAACCGTTGCCGTAGGTTTTGGTTAGCTGCCGGATGGACAGAGCGGAACTCATATCGGATTTACGCACCAAGAAGGGAGGAAAGGGATAACTATGGGCGGGCGGCGAGCAATGCAACCGCGGCGCATGAACGCAATGGTGCTTGTCGCCGCCACACAAGTACAGTCAAGTGTGTCGATAGTGAGTATTAAGTCAACGCGGTCATAACGGCCTTGCGATACGCCGGACGCTGTTTCAACCGGGCGTACCAGGCCTCCAGATGAGGCTGCGGAGCGCGCTCGATCGGCATCTCGAACCAGGCATAAATAAAACAGCCGAGGGGAATGTCGCCCATGCCGATCTCATCGCCGGACAGGTACGGTTTGGCGGCCAACGCCTGATCGGCCATTGCCAGCAAACCTTCGCACTCCTTGATCGCGGCGTTGATGGCAGACCAGTCCTGCTGCTCGGCGGGGGTGCGCAGCACGCCCCAGAACACCGTGCGAAACGGGCCGGCAAAACTTGAAGTGGTCCAGTCCATCCACTTGTCGGCGGTGGCGCGAGCCTTCAGATCCGCCGGGTACCACGCGGTGTCCTTGGCGTGCAGCGCCATCAGGTAACGAACAATGGCGTTGGACTCCCACAGCACGAACCCGTCATCTTCAATCACCGGGACACGACCATTGGGATTCATGGCGCGGTACTCGGGCGTATCGACCACACCAAAAGCACCGCCCGCATCGATGGCTTCATAGGCCAGCCCCAATTCTTCAGCGGCCCACAGCGGCTTTCTGACATTCGACGAGTTTTTCCGACCCCAGATATTCAGCATGACCGCCTCTTTTTCGATAAGTGGACAGGCAGCATACGCCGGATCAGGCGCGACTCAAATCGCTCTGCATGTCACCCAGCAGCGGCGCCAACTGATCGCCGAACAGGTGCGGATAACACTTTTCCAGGTGCTCGAAAAAGAACTGTTCCGGCACATCGGCAAATTGTCCGTGATCGACCAGATACTCCATCAGCTTCTCGCCATCACGGTTGTAGGGGTGGAAAACGCTGTCGTTGATCCCGTCGAAGTCCAGCGGCGCCACATTGAACAGGTCGCAGAGTCTCTGGTTGAACGCCGGGGTGGCCTTGACCCAGCGATCATTCAAATAGAACTCGGTGTAGCCGTGCATGGCGAACATGTCGCTCTTGAGTAACTCAAGCAGGCGTGGCGTGGACAAATGATTGCGCACGTCGGCCAGTCCGATCCGCGCAGGAATCCCGCAATGTCGCGCGGCACCTGCCAGCAATGTGGCCTTGGGTACGCAATAACTTTCGCCGGTCACCAGCGCATAACTGCCGCGCAGGGTCTGCGGGTCACGACTGAAGGTGTACGGGTTGTAGCGCACCGCCTCGCGCACGGCGTAATAGAGATTGATCGCCTGCTCAAGCGGATCGCGGCTGACGCCACGGTGTTTTTCGGCGAACTCCACCACGGACGGGTGGTCACTATCGATGAAGCGGCCGGGACTCAGATACTCGTGCATGAGAACAATCTCCTGGGGAAGTCCCGAGTCTATCGAGAGGTTCAGCACAGAGATAACGACGTTTCGGCCAAATATGGGCGCATTGTCGCTCGCTCAATTTTCCTACGCCCGCCATTAGATGGGGCTACGAAATTCATCCAGGGTTTCCCACGACTTCAGTCGCATGCCGCGACCAACCGGTTTTTCGGATGCCGTCTAAGCTCTGAGGGTTGGTTCGCCCTGGGTTCACGGAGGATTAAATATGCTGCTGTTGTGGATACTGGTTCTGGTTGTCGGAATTGCTTATTTAGCTCACCGCCGCATTTCGCCGCTGCCTGCCCTGGGCATCGTGGCTGTCTATATCGTGGCCATGGGAGCCTTCAGTCGCGCACCGGGCTGGCTGCTATTGATTTTCTGGGTATTGATTGCGGCAGTCGCTGCGCCGTTGTTGCTGCCTGACCTGCGCCGTAAATTTTTCAGCGCGCCGATGTTCAACTGGTTCCAGAAAACCCTGCCACCGATGTCGCAAACCGAACGCGACGCCATCGATGCCGGTACGGTGTGGTGGGATGGCGAGTTGTTCAGCGGTCGCCCGGACTGGAACACCTTGCTCTCCTATCCCAAGGCGCAATTGAGCGAAGAAGAACAGGCCTTCATCGACGGCCCGACCGAAGAGCTGTGCGCCATGGTCAGTGACTGGGAGCTGGGCCAGACCATGGACCTTCCGGCCGAAGCCTGGGCCTTTATCAAGGACAACGGCTTTTTCGCCCTGATCATTCCCAAGGAATTTGGCGGCAAGGGTTTCTCGGCCTACGCCCACTCGCAAGTCGCAATGAAACTGGCCAGCCACAGCGGCGACCTCGCCTCCACCGTGATGGTCCCCAACTCCCTCGGTCCGGCCGAACTGTTGCTGCATTACGGCACCGACGAACAACGCAACCATTACCTGCCCCGCCTGGCTCGCGGCGACGACATTCCGTGCTTCGCCCTCACCGGCCCATTGGCCGGCTCCGACGCCGGTGGCATGCCCGACACCGGCGTAATCTGCAAAGGTGAGTGGGAAGGCCAGGAAACCCTGGGCCTGCGCCTGAACTGGGAAAAGCGCTACATCACCCTCGGACCGGTGGCCACCCTCCTCGGCCTGGCATTCAAGGCCTACGACCCGGATCATCTGTTGGGCGACAAGGAAGACCTGGGCATCAGCCTGGCGCTGATTCCGACCGATCTTCCCGGCGTCGATATCGGTCGCCGCCACCTGCCTCTGGGCGCAGCCTTCATGAACGGTCCGAATGCGGGCAAGGATGTGTTCGTACCGTTGGAGTTCCTCATCGGTGGCCAGGAAATGCTCGGCAAGGGCTGGATGATGCTGATGAATTGCCTGTCGGTCGGGCGCTCGATTTCCTTGCCGGCGGTGGGTTCCGGCATGGCCAAGTTCACCAGTCTGGTGACGGGCCAGTACGCGCAGATTCGCGAACAGTTCAACGTCCCGATTGCCGCGTTCGAAGGCATTCAGGAAGCCATGGCCCGCATCGGCGGCAACGCCTGGATGATGGACGCCGCCCGCATGCTGACCGCCAACGCGGTGGATCTGGGTGAGAAGCCGTCAGTCCTGTCGGCCATTCTCAAGTACCACCTCACCGAACGCGCCCGTGATTGCATCAGCGATGCCATGGACGTGCACGGCGGCAAGGCGATCATCGAGGGACCTAACAATTACCTCGCGCGCAAATGGAGCGGCGCGCCCATTTTCATCACCGTCGAGGGCGCAAACATTCTTTCGCGCAACCTGATGATCTTCGGGCAAGGCGCGATTCGCTGCCATCCCTTCGTGCTCAAGGAAATGGCCCTCGCCGGCCGTGAAGACAAGGATCAAGCCCTCAAGGAGTTCGACGAACTGCTGCTCCAGCACATCGGGTTTGCCGTGAGTAACGCCGCCAGCACGCTGGTGCTGAACCTCGGTTTTGGACACTTGGAGCACACACCCGGCGACAAGCTCAGCCAGGGTTATTTCCGCGCCCTCAATCGTCAGGCCGCGGCTTTTGCCTTGCTCGCCGACCTCAGCATGATGTTGCTGGGCGGCGCACTGAAACGCCGCGAACGCCTCTCCGCACGGCTCGGTGACATCCTGAGCAATCTTTACCTGGCATCCGCCGCGCTCAAGCGTTATCACGACCTCGATGCACCGGATTACATGACGCCGCTGGTGACCTGGGCCATGGAAGAAAGCCTGGGCCAGGCCGAACGGGCCATGGACGAACTGTTGAGCAACTTCCCGAACAAAGTCGTGGGCGGCCTGTTGCGCGTCATCGTGTTCCCGCTCGGTCGGCGGCACAAAGGACCGTCGGACAAGCTCGGTGCCGAAGTGGCTGCAATCATCGGCCGCGCCAAGGGCGACCCGGCGCTGGAGGAGTTGCTCCTGGGTTGCTATCGCCCACAGTCGAGTGACGATGCGGTCGGTGCCCTGCAACATGCCTGCGACCTGTTGAACGCGGCTCAGCCGTTGCAGAAAAAACTGCATGTCGCGCTCAAAAGCGGTCAGGTCAAACCGGCTGCCGGGGAACATGTCATCGACGCCGCGCTGGAGGCTGGTGTGTTGCAACCGGTGGAAGCACAAACCCTGCGAGAGGCAGAAGCAGCACGGCGCAAAGTGATCGATGTCGACGATTTCGATAAAGAAGAACTGGCGCTGGCCGACGGCAAAGTCCGCTGATCCACCCGGGCATGTAAAAACGGGCGCTGGAGCTTTATACTCCGGCGCCCGTTTTGCTCTTGAGGACTTATCTCGTGTCCAACATCGTTGCCGATCATCTCGTTTTACTCGACCACTTGCGCAGCATTCTGGTCGCCGTAGGTGAGGCCGAGCAGGTTCCCGAAGAAAGCCATGCCTTGTTCCTGGAGCGCTTCGACGAACTGCTGGCGTCACTGCCGATCGATCCGATCGAAAGCCAATACCTGGGCCAGGACATCCTGACTCAAGTCATTTCCCGTTATCCGCAAATCGCCCACCTGATTCCACGGGATCTGCTGTGGTATTTCGCCGGTGACTGCCTGCACTACTTGGCCGATGAAGAAATCGACCTGTATCAAGCACTGGAAGAACGTCGCTTCGAAGCCGAACAGAATGACGAGCCGTTCGACTGGAACCAGGAGAAACAACTGCTGGCATTGTCGAACCAGGACAGCAAACACTGATCCTGGCGTCCGTAACGCAAAAGGCCAACGCAGAAGCGTTGGCCTTTTTTGTGGGTGCCGGCTCCGGATGCAGGATCGGCCATTCATTTTTTGTGTAGCCGGGCTCACCGTCGAATCAGCAGCAGTAACAGCGCCACCGTCGAAAACCCTGCACCGGTATAGAAAGTCATCGCCGCACCATAGGTTTGCCAGAGCCAGCCGGCCACCACGCTGGCTAGCAGCAAGGCAATGCCGCTGACGAGGTTGAACAGGCCAAACGCTGTGCCTTTGAGATCGGCTGGCGTGGTGTCGGCTATCAACGCCGCCAACAGACCTTGGCTGAAGCCCATGTGCAGGCCCCATAGGGCCACGCCCAACAGCACCATGGTCACGGAATCGGCATAAGCCAATACCATGTCTGCCACAATCAATAACAGCAACCCGACACTCAACAACGCTGTGCGACTGATGCGATCGGACAACTTGCCCACAGGATAGGCAGACAGCATGTAGAACCCCGCCATTACCATCATCACCAGAGGTACCCAGGTGTTGGAGAATCCCAATTGCTGCGCACGCAACACCAGAAACGCCTCGCTGAAGCGCGCCAGGGTGAAGACCGCGCCGATCCCGACAACCCACCAGTAGGCCTTCGAAAATTGCTGGAGTGAGTTGAAACGAATGGGTGAGCGAAAGTGATGCGGCCTGCTCTCATGCGTTGGCTCACTCACGCCCGCCATGAGAAAACCTACCGCCAAAAACGCCGGGATCACGGCAAACCACAGCACACGTGAAATATCATTGGCGAACCAAAGCATCAGCAGAATCGCCAGGATGGGACCTAGGAAAGCCCCCACTGTATCCATTGACTGCCGCAGCCCAAAACAGGCACCGCGGATTTCTGGCGGTGCCACATCCGCGACCAGCGCATCGCGCGGCGCCCCTCGAATCCCCTTGCCGATCCGATCCAAAATGCGCGCGGTAAACACCAGTTCTGCCGAGGCTGCCAGGGGAAACAACGGTTTGGTGAGCGCCGCCAATCCGTAGCCGAGCAACAGCAGGCTTTTACGGCGCCCCATGAAGTCGCTGATCGCCCCGGAAAAGACTTTGACGATCAGCGCGGTTGCCTCTGCAACCCCCTCAATCAAGCCAACGGTCAGCATGCTCACGCCCAGCGTTCCCACCAGAAACACCGGCAGCAGACTGTGTACCAGTTCGGACGACAGATCCATGAACAAACTGACGAATCCCAGCACCCAGACCGTGCGCGGGATGGCTGTGCGGCGTGATTTGGCAGCAGGCGCTTCCATCTCTACTTCCTTGCTCGTTTTGATTCGTGTCAAACACACAGACAGGAATGATATGTATTTACTTACAAAAGATAATGCTTATCATCTGCGCGATAATTCATACAAAAGGTGTTCATGGTGGCTCGATCGCGCATTTACCCAGCCTCTCTGTCGTTGCTGGGTGTTCTGGTTGTACCTGATTTACAGGCAGAAACGGAAACTGCTTTAACCCTGCCGACAACCGCTGTGAACAGTGAGTTCAGCGAGCAGAGCTACATGTCGACCGAGAGCAGGAGCGCGCTGAAGATCGATGCCCCTCTGCGTGATATCCCGCAAACCGTCAACGTGGTCCCCCAAAGCGTCATCAAGGATCAGGGGGCGAAATCGATGGAGGACGTCCTGAAGAATGTCCCCGGTATCGGCATGTCCAACGGTGACGGCCAACGTGACCAGGTCACCATCCGTGGTTTCAACGCCATTGGCGACATGTACATCGACGGCATTCGCGACGATGCGTTGTATTTCCGCGATCTATCCAACGTTGAGCGGGTGGAAGTGATCAAGGGGCCGGCGGCGGTGCTCTATGGCCGTGGCTCTTCGGGTGGCCTGATCAACAGCATCAGCAAGAAACCCAACTTCGCACCCAAGCAGGACGTTGGCGTCAGCGTCGACAGCGAGGGCGAAAAACGCACTCAGTTCGATGCCGGTTGGGCCGATCAGCAGCATGGCGATAAAGCCTTTCGTGTCACAGGTGCGCTAGAGAACAGCGACACCTTCCGGGATGACGGCTACATCGACCGCAAGGCCATCGCGCCTTCGGCTTACTTCAAGCTCTCGGATGATCTGGAACTGAACCTGGGCGCCAGCTATCTGTACGACAAGCGCTTGATCGACTTCGGCATCCCGGCGCGAGGCGATCGCCCGGTCGATGTGGATCGTGACAAGCGCTTCGGTGCCGCGGATCCCGATGACGACTACTCACGCAGCGAAGTGTTCTCGTTCACGGCCGGAGTTGATTACCGTATCAACGACGACTTCAGCCTGAGCAATACCAGTCGCTACTACCACTACGACCTGGATCGCAACAACACACTCGCCGACTCCAGCCCGACACGCTTCGTCACCGCTGCCAATGGTGAGCTGCTGGTGAAACTCAACCGCGGCAACGTGCAGCGCAAAGAAGACGGCTGGTTCAACCAGACCGAACTCAAACAGCGCGCCATGCTCGCGGGGATGAACCATAACCTGCTTTATGGCGTCGAGCTGGGGCGCCAGGTGAAGGACCAGAACGTATTCAGCCAATCCGATGTGGCCAGGGTGCCGGTGTACCGCGATGGCCTGGTCGACGTGCCGTTTCAGGCCAACCGGCAAACCGCCAAGGGCACCAATACCCAGGACACCGCCGGATTCTACATACAGGACATGATCGAACTGGCACCACAGTGGAAGGCTCTGCTGGGTGTGCGTTATGACGTGTTCGACCAGGAATACGCCGATGACCTGACGCACAACAAGCTGTCCCGCACCGATACGACCTGGAGCCCGCGGGTCGGCCTGGTCTATCAACCTGATCAAGTGCAGTCCTATTACGTCTCGGTGAGCCGTTCCTACCAACCCTCCGCCGAGATGTTCGCCCTGAGTACGACGAACCAGGATCTTGAGCCCGAGGAAACCACCAACGTCGAGATCGGCGGCAAGTGGGACCTGCTCGACAATCGCCTGGCGTTGACGGCGGCGCTGTTCCGCCTGGAACGCACCAACATGAAAACCAGCGACCCGGCGAACCCGACGAAACTGGTGCTTGCGGGCGAGCAGCGCACCGATGGTCTAGAGCTGACCGCCAGCGGAGAGTTGAGTGACAAATGGCAGGTCTATGCCGGTTACGCCTTTCTGGACGCCGAGATCACCAAATCCAACAGCCGCACCAACGGTGTCCCCAACGAAGGCCAGGTACCTACGTTGACGCCTCGCCACAGCGCGAACCTGTGGCTGGTACGTTCACTGACACAAACCTGGCGTTTGGGCATGGGCGCCAACTATGTCGATGATCGCTACACCGCGCTGGATAACAATGTGGTCATGCCAGCTTATACAACCGTGGACGCCGCGTTGTTGTACAACCAGCCAACATGGGACATGGCCCTGCGTCTGCGCAACGTTTTCGACAAAGACTATTACGCCTCGGCGCATGGTTCGGTGGATCTGATCACGCCGGGTGCACCGCGGACGCTGGAGCTGAGCACCAACTACCGGTTCTGAATACGAGCCTGCGAAGACAGCCCGGCAGTGTGGCACTGCCGGGCTTTTTATGCCTTCAAAACAAGCCATCACTCTCGGGCAACTCATACTCCGATACCGCGATATTCAGACTGCTCGACTTGCCGGGCTTGGCCAGTGTCGGTTCCTGCTCCAGGCACTCCACCAAATAATCAATCAACACCCTAAGCTTCGGCGGCAAATATCGGGTTGGCGAATGCAGCAACCAGGCGCCGCCGTGATAGGACGCCAAAAAGGTCCAGTCCGGCAGCACTTGCACCATCAAGCCTTTCTCCAGGGCACGGCGCGCCGTGAAGTACGGCAGGCTGCCAATACCGATGTGTTGCAGTACCGCGCCAAAGCGTACGCCCGTGTGGTTGGCGGCATATCGGCCGCGCACACCGACGGAGACAGACTTGCTGCCTTTCTTGAATTTCCAGCGCGCATCGCTCGGGGTTTCGCCCAGGTAAATGCAACTGTGATTGAGCAGGTCATGGGGGTGCGTCGGCGTACCGTGCTCGGCCAGATATTGCGGTGTCGCGCAGAGCAGATGGTCGATGGTCAGCAACTGTCGCCCCACCAACCCTACTGGCGGTCGATCAGTGATACGAATCGCCAGATCGACATGATCGTCGATCAGGTCCACCTGGCGATCCTCCAGCAACAGTTCCACATCCACTTTGGGATAACGGCGCAGAAACTCCGGCATATGCGGGTGGATCACGATGCGACCCACCGCTTTTGGCACGCTGAGGCGCACAAGCCCCTCGGGCTCATCGGTGAACTGGCCGCTGATTTCCATCACGGCCCGAGCGGCGCTGACCATCTCCTGGCAGCGCTTGAATACCTCGTCGCCCCCATCGCTCAGACGCAACTTGCGCGTGGTTCGTTGCAGCAGGCGCGTGGCAAGCGCTTTCTCCAGCCGGGAAATACTGCGACTGACCGCCGAGGGTGAAGAGCCCAACTGACGTGCCGCTTCGGAGAAGCTGCCCGTCTCGACAACCTTGACGAAAATCGCCATTTCGCCCAGCAGTGGCAACGGAAGATTTATGCTCACAGCGCAACAGTCCTTTGATGATTGGCCGGATTATCACGCATATGCAGGCTTCCTATAATAAAAAATAGAAATTCAATTGAGCCTGAAATATGACGCTGCGCCTTTTTTTCCATAGTGATGAGCTCAAGGCCAACGTGGAAGTCCTGGAATGCACCCCCTGTGAAAACGAGTTCGCCGTGGTCCTGCGTGCCACCCTGTTCCACCCCCAGGGCGGTGGACAACCTCACGACACGGGCTGGATCGGCGAAAGCCAGGTATTACGAGTCGTTCAGGATCCCGAGCGGATCATTCATTTCGTCGACCTGCCGGTACGACTCGGCATGACCGTCATCCGGGTCGATGAGCCGCGTCGTCGGTTCAACACACGCATGCATTCGGCCGGGCATCTGATCGGCCATTTTGTACAAGCCATGGGCTGGATGCCGGTCAAGGCGCATCACTGGCCAGGTGAAGGCCGCGTTCAGTTCAAGCCCGGTAACTCGGCCCAGGAAGTCGATGCCCAAGCGGTCCAGCAGGGAATCAAGCAATGGATTTCCCACGATTTGCCGCGCCTGACGTCCCTGCGCGATGGTGCCCGGGAAATCGGTTTCGGCGAACTGCCCGCCTACGGTTGCGGCGGCACCCACGTCCGTAGCCTGAAAGACCTGGGCGCGGTCACGATCAACAGCCTTTCGCAAAAGAAAGGCACGTTATCCGTCCACTACCACGTGGACTGAGCGCAGGGCGTTCGGGAGGACGCCTGGTTTTATCGATGCAAGCATTGCCCAGAACGCAAATGGCCCGCTCAGTCAGACTGTCGGGCCATTTTTTTGCGCGCAACCATCGACATCAGACCACCACACAGTGCCCACCCCTCTCACCTGCGTCTCACCCCAGCCTTTGCCCTCACGATTTTTTATTTCAGATCATGGCACTTTGGTTTGATTGAACTACCGTCAAACCATAAGAAGTCATAACGGCTCGATTTTCCACGTTAGCTTCAGTGATCAGTAGCGGCTTGGCAAAAGGAGTTACCTCACGATGATCCTGGCAGGGGCTTTACAGCGTTGTACCTTCATTGCCGATTTCATTCCTGGGGCGCCATGTCGACGAACAGAACCGTCCCGGAACGCGAGTATCGCTCTGGGGGGCAGTTCAGGTAACCGGATCACTAAATACCTTTTTTGCAAAGGTCGCTCGCTGTCCAGCCAGATCAGCGAATTGCGCCCGCTCGTGCAGGGAATAACGCCAAGGCCATGGAAATGTGACCTGGCGCATTGGGGGGGATAGTCCGATCCCCGTGAAGTGATCAGAGAACAAAAGTCTGCCTAAAGACGGCCTATCCTGTGAGGATGTACCTGATGAGCTTTCGTACCGTGCCCGCTTTCAAGCGAATTTTCCATGGCCTGTTCTGGATGGGCCTCAGCGTGGATGCGGCTCAGGCCGCTCCGGCCAATTGTTCGCAACTGGACAATTGGCCGACGACGTACGAGGTCGGTCAGGGACTGCAAAATGAACTGCGCAGCCCCGTTGCCGTCACGCAACTCGCGGTGGGCGACCCGAAAGTTGCCGACGTGCAACCCAGCGGCAGCAACGCTTTCATCCTCACGGGCATTGCGCCGGGGACCACCAGCCTGATGGTCTGGACCGCCTGCTCGAAAACGCCGCGCCAAAGCATGGTGTTCGTCAAGGGCAAGGCCACCTCGGCGCTGACCAGCGTGCCATCGGTGCCTTCCGACGACCCGCTGCTGCCGAGCCAGGTGCAGACCGATGTCCGCTTCGTTGAAGTCAGCCGGACCAAACTCAAGGAAGCTTCCGCTTCGATTTTCGGTGTCCGGGGCAACTGGCTGTTCGGCTCGCCGAGAACCTTGCCCAGCATTGGCGGCATCGTCACGCCGTCGCTGCCGGTGAGCAACGACATGTTCAACCTCACGTTTGCAACCGGCAGCACCCTGGTGGCGATCAACGCGCTGGAAGGCAGCGGTTTCGCCTACACCCTGGCGCGACCGAGCCTGGTGGCGCTCAGCGGGCAGAGTGCGAGCTTCCTGGCCGGCGGTGAAGTACCGATTCCGGTGCCCAGTTCAGGCAGCGATAACGTGTCCATCGAGTACAAGGAGTTCGGTATCCGCCTGACCCTGACCCCGACCATCGTCGGCAAAAACCGTATCGCGCTGAAAGTCGCGCCGGAAGTCAGTGAGCTGGACTTCACCAACGCAGTGAGCATCGCCGGCACGATTGTCCCGGCCCTGACCGTGCGCCGTACCGATACCAGCATCTCGCTTGCCGACGGCGAAAGCTTCGTCATCAGCGGCCTGATCAGCAGCCACAACGACTCTCAGGTGAACAAGTTTCCGGGGCTGGGCGATATCCCGATTCTGGGCGCGTTTTTCCGCGACAGCGTCATCAACCGTGAAGAGCGCGAACTGTTGATGATCGTCACTCCGCATCTGGTCCAGCCACTGGCTGCCAATGCACAACTGCCGTCATTGCCTGGCGAGCAGCTGCGTAATTACGATCCGAACTTCTATCGCATGTTCTTCCTGGAGAACGGCGACTTCGACAGCCTCAGCGGGCTCTCGCAATGAACCGATACCTGAACCAGACGTGCCTCACACACACTCCCAACGGTGACGTTGAACGTTTTCCGGGCCAACGCTATTTCCATTGGCCCTGCGTTCAACGTGTTGTCACCACTGGACCTTCGATGAAAGCAGTCATAGCAATAGCGGCGACCTTGATGCTCGCCGGGTGTGCCAGCAATGGCCTGTCTTCGCGACCGGCTGCCTGTGCCAAGCCCAGCTCTGATCAGGAACTGGCCCTGAGCCTGGCCGACAACATGACCAACGAAGGCCGTTTGTATGCCAGCCTGGCGAATCTGGAAGGCTTGCCCGATGACCTGGTCCAGGTTCGCCTGCGCAAGGCTCGGGTGCTGCGCTTGATGGGACGTAACACCGAGGCGGCGCCGTTGTATCAAAGCCTGCTCGGCACCTGTCTCGCTGCCGAAGGGGAACATGGACTGGGCCAGTTGGCCTCCGCCAGAAATGACAACGCCACCGCTACCGCTCACCTTGAGCGCGCGGTGAAGATGGCCCCCACCGACGACCGGATGCGAAATGACCTGGGCGTCGTTTACCTCAATCAGCGCCGGATCCCTGAAGCACGCTTTGAGTTCATGACCGCCATGGAGCTCAAGCAGGCAAACACCCTGGCGGCACTCAATATGGTGACACTGCTGATCTACCAGAATAACTGGAAGGCGGCGGCCGAACTGGTGACCCGCGCCGACTTGAGCCCCAAGCAAGTCACAGAGGCTCAAACCCGCGCGGAAAGACTCAAGACCTCCGCCCCAAAAGTGGTGGCCTCCGAGGGCAATCATGGGGCTGAGGTAGCTGATGCCTCTGCCAGTGCAAACAAGTAAAACGTACGAGGAGTCGAGATGAATACCAAAAGTCTGTTGATCGTCTGCACGGCTTGTCTGTCCACCAGTGCCTGGGCTATCGAACCGGGTCCCTCTTCGCCCTATCAACAAGGCACCGAACAGTGGTTGCAGCTGCAGATTCGCGGTGTGGTTGCCTCCCCTAAACTGCAAACCGCTTCGGCCACCGAACGTGATCTGGCCATGCAGCGCTGGCTGAACAGTTTCAACTACCCGATTCCGGAGTTTTATGACCAGGATACTGGGGGGCAGATCACTAGCAGCGACTGACGCCTATCGATAGTTGATCAGTCTCTGGTGATCCAGAATGGCCTGGCTAAAAAGCCAGGCTTAATCATGAATGCAGGAAAATACAGTCCAGTAACTACAAAGTGGAGCAGGCGATTGGAGTGAATACACTCCGCCCCCCTGCTCCACCCCGTTTTAATGCAGTACAACCACCTGTGCGGAAGCAAACCACTCTGCTTGTTTAGCTGAAGGCTTTGATTATCCCGATCATGGCGGGGCCGATAGCGACCAGAAAGAAGCTCGGCCATAGACAGAAAATCAATGGAAATATCAGTTTGGTACCGATTTTCGCCCCCATCTCTTCGGCGGCCTGGGTACGTCGGTCACGGAATTCATCAGCGTAGATACGCAAGGTATCGGCCACGCTGGTACCAAAGCGGATGCTCTGCGCCAACAGACTGACCAGCCCTTGTACGTCTTCCAGACCCGTGCGTACGGCCAGTTGCTTCAGTGCCTCGGTACTGGAAATGCCTGCGCGGATTTGCGCATTAACCAGGGCCAGTTCTTCGGCCAGTTCGACCTGACTGACCGACATCTCCTCAGCCACTCGCTCAATGGTCGTGGGTAGGGCCAGACCCGACTCCACGCATACCACCATCAGATCCAGCGCATCCGGAAACGCAGCACGCAACCGAGCTTGTCGAACCTGCTTGCGCTTGGCGACATACAGCGCCGGCACCAACCATCCGATAGCGGTCACCATGAATACCAATAGCAACCCCATGTTCAGGGAAATTTTGGGAATCATCGGCAACAGCAACAGCGCAATGCCGATCAATAACAGCGGCAACATCAAGCGTATCGCCCAGTAGATCTGCACCGCCGACGAGGAGCGGTATCCTGCATGCATCAACAGGGTCTGGGTGGCGGACGTCTGAGCCGATTCGGCCGAGCCAAAGCGCTGGCCGACCCGCTCCAGCAACAATTGCAGGTTACTGGGGGCCTCTTGCCCTGCGGTATTGCCTAAATGACCACGTTTGATCAGTGCGAGGCGACGCTGTACGGGGTCCTGAAGACCCTGCATCAGCAAGATCACGGCACCCGCCGCGAGCACCGTACTCAATCCGATCACGCCCAGGAACAACAAGCGCGCCATCTCCTCGTTCCCCGTGACCCGACTGAACAATCCAAGTAAAAAATCCATGATCTGTACCTCTCGGTAGCGAAGAACGCTTAAACCTGAATCCTGATGATTTTGCGAATCCAGAAAATCCCGATCAACATGGCGCTGAACGCACCGATGATCATCTTGCGGCCGTTAGGATCATTGATCAGCATAGGCATGTAGTTCGGCGTGGTGATCAAGATTACGATCGCCAGCACAAAGGGAACCGCCACCAGCACCCAGGCCGACATGCGTCCCTCCGCCGACAGGGTTTTGACTTTGCGCTGAAAACGGAAGCGCCCGCGAATCAGCCGACTTAGGCGCTCCAGCACCTCCGTCAAATTACCGCCTGTCTCGCGATGGATGAGGATCGAGGTCACCAGCATCATCACCGTCATGCTCGGCATGCGCTCCAACAGGCCAAGCATGGCCCGGCGCACATCGTTGCCATAGTTGATATCGGCGAAGGTCAGGCCGAACTCATGCGCAACCGGCCCCCTGTGCTCCTCGGCCACCAGGCGCAGGGTTTCATTGAAGGGGTGCCCGGCGCGCAAAGCGCGGCACATGGAATCCAGCGCATCCGGCAGGCCTTCCTCGAACGCGGCAAAACGCTTGGCACGGTCGCGAGAGATTTTCAGTAGGGGTAACCAGAGGACCGCGAAACCCGCCAGCAGCGCCATCCACCAGACGGATGAAACAGTCCAGATCAAGATGCCCACCACCCCCCCCAGCACCAGCCCGAGCAGCAATACCCGGTAGGCTCGGTATTCGTGCCCGGACTGTTCAATCATTTGCGTCAATGATTCCATAAAGGGCAGCTGCTCAAGCCTGGCCTCCCATGGCGACAAACGCGTCAGGTACTTCTGTCGCAACACGCTCTGCATGCTGGACTGATTGTTGGCTTTCTCCAGTACATGCAAACGGCCGCGAATGCGCTTGCGCATCTTGCCGGCCTCACCAAACACCGGCACTGCCACGCCCTGGGACAAAAGGAAGACGGCAATAAACACCATGCCGAGGAACATCAGAATGAATTCACCTGGGACCTGGTTCATGATTGCCGAGCCTCCATCCACTCAGGCCTGAACATCGCAAGCGGCAACTCGATACCGCGCTTGGCCAGCACATCGCGGAAAGCGGGGATCATGCCGCTGGGCCGGAAATCACCGAGTACTTCGCCGTTTTCGCCCACACCATGGCGCTCGAAGGAGAAGATTTCGGTCATGGTAATGATCTCGCCCTCCATGCCGTTGATCTCCTGCACGCTGACCAGACGGCGCTTGCCGTCCTCCTGGCGCTCCAGCTGGATGACCACGCCGATGGCCGAAGCGATCTGTTGGCGCAAGGCCTTGATCGGAAAGGTCGCCCCGGTCATCGACACCATGTTCTCAACCCGCCCCAACGCATCGCGCGCGGTGTTGGCGTGGATCGTGGTCAACGAGCCGTCGTGGCCGGTGTTCATCGCAGTCAACATGTCCAGCGCTTCGGCGCCGCGCACTTCACCAATCACGATGCGGTCCGGACGCATCCGCAAGCTGTTGCGCACCAACTCCCGCTGGCCCACCTCGCCACGCCCCTCGATATTCGAAGGTCGGGTTTCCAAGCGCACTACGTGGGGTTGCTGCAACTGCAGTTCGGCGGAGTCTTCGATGGTGACGATCCGTTCGTTGTGCGGGATGAAACTGGACAGCACATTGAGCATGGTGGTCTTGCCGCTGCCGGTACCGCCGGAAATCAGCACGTTCAAGCGCCCACGGACAATCGCCTTGAGCAGCAGGGCAATGGCCGGGGTCAACGCCCCCACCTGGATCAGGCTGTCGGTATTGAGCAGGTCCACAGCAAAGCGCCGGATCGACATGCTCGGGCCGTCGATGGCCAGCGGCGGGATGATCGCGTTGACCCGCGAACCGTCCTTGAGTCGCGCATCCACCAACGGCGAGGACTCGTCAATACGCCGCCCGAGGCTGGAGACAATGCGGTCGATGATGTTCAGCAAGTGCTGATCATCACGAAAACGCACATCGGTCCGTTGCAGTTTGCCGAAACGCTCGACATACACGGAGTCATGCCGGTTGACCAAAATATCGGACACACTGTGATCAGCCAATAGCGGCTCCAGAGGCCCCAGACCGAGCACCTCGTCGGTGATCTGCTTGATGATCAACTGGCGACTGGCAGTACTCACCGGTGCCGAATGCTCATCGAGCAGGCGCTGGCAAATATCGCGAATCTGCCGCGCGGCCTCCGCTTGTTCAAGGGAGTCCAGCAAGGACAGGTCCATGACTTTGAGCAATTGCTGGTAGATCTTTTCTCGCCACTCGGCCTCCACCGGGGTGACCTGGCTTCTGGTTTCGTAAAGAATGTCCGGCGTTGAACGCTCCCATGCCATTGTTTCGTCGACCGGGTCCGGCAGGTCGTCACCCGGCTGTCCAGACGACGAAGAGGCGGATTTAGCGGACGGTTTGCGCAAGCGGTTACGAAAGTCGCTGATCATGGGTCATCCCCCGAAAAAACGGTTGAAGGCGCGTTTGAACAAGCCTTTGTTTGCAGCCATCTGGATGCCGACCAGGTCATCGGCGACAGTTCGTAGCGCTACGGTGATCGCCGCTTTCGGCGCATGTATCCCCAACGGCACGCCAGTGTTCTGACTCTGGCTGACCAGGTTGAAGTCGTTGGGTAATTTCGAAATATTCGTGCAGCGCAACGCCTCGCCGATATCTTTGAGACTGATCGCTGCCGCCTTGTCATAGCGGTTGACCACTATCTGCAATTGATCCCCGCGTACGCCCAGGTCTTCGCGAAGAATTCGCACCAGGGAGCTGGCATCCCGCAGATGGCTGACGCTTTGCTGTACCACCACGTACACCCGATCCACCTGCTCCAGCACGGAACCGGTGAGGTGGTCGATTTGCCGTGGCAGATCGATCACCACCCAGTCATAGCTGGCGCGTGCCAACTGCAACAGGGTGTCGAGCTGCTCGGGTTGAGCATCCTGGGGTAGGCACAGCTCACCGGCCCGGCCGCCCAACACATGCAAAGTCGGACTGAAGTGGCTGCAAAAACCCCGCAACGCGACGCTGTCCATACCATCGATTTGATGCATTACTTCCAGATGGCTGTGGGTTTGCGCCACATCCAGGTAATGCGTCACGCTGCCAAATTGCAGGTCCATATCCAGCAACAGGGTACTGCCACCCTTCATGCTGAGCTGCTGAGCCAGGTTGCAGGCCAGCAAGGTTCCACCGGAGCCGCCCTTGGCGCCCACCACGGCGATCAATTTACCTTCTGCCCCAGTGCCGTTCCGAACCTCCGTGACCAGACGATTCAAGGCGGCAACCAGTTCTGTCTCGGCGACAGGCTCCGGCAGCACGTCACGGGCCCCAGCCTGCATCGCCAGACGCATGCCCTCCTGTTCGCTCAACAGCCCGCACACCAACATCGGCGGACGTTCATGGGCCGGGCGCAACAACAGTGCCGCGAGCTCCTCGCGCCACAGATGACTGACACGCAACAGCAACAGATCGGGCATCCGGTCAAGACCGTAGAGCGGGTCGACGTGCCCATTGCTCACCAGGCGAGTGCTCACCTCCAGGCTGGGCATGCGCTGGCAAACGCTCTGCAGATCGCGCAACGACGTGGCGTCACGACTGCTGATCAGCAACCGTAGCCCGGCTTTGCCAGAGGAGGTGGAGAGTGGATTTTCCTTGGTATTCAGCATGGCGTGATCTCCCCGGAATCGGAATGACGCCCGAGGCTTTCACGTGGCAACGTTGCCCTGAATGTAGGCAGCGTAATGGGCACACCGAACCCGGGAATAAACAGATTGAAAACAAAATTTTGCAGACTCAACCGGACGTAGCGGATAGCACGGAATCCGTTGACCCCACTCGTGTCGGCGGGGTTGGCCACCTGCGCGCCGTTTGCGTCCAGATAACTTAGCGTCAGATGGCTGGTGGCCAGATTACCGATCAGCTGGCTATTGCCTGCATCGTCCGCCGCGTTGAAAATCGCCCGCCGCAACACCACCGGATCGCTGATATTGCACACTGCAGCCAGGCGCGTGCCACGACGTACGGCTTCATCCAACGCATTGACCGTGAAATACAGACGACCCATTTCCACTACGCCGAACAACAGTGTGAACATCAGCAGACCAACGACAGCGAATTCCACGACATAGACGCCTCGCATATGTTTTCTGTTCATCACAGTGCCCTCATCACGGTAGTGGCGACCAGCGGAAAGCCCAGCGCAATCTGGCTACCCAAAAATCCTGGAATCGCTCCGGCGCAATTGCCACCCCCAATCACCGGGCAGAATGTATAAGTGATGGTGACTCGCACATGGTCGGCACCCACTGCGGCGACGACCACGCTGTCAGTTGTCAGCCCTGCCAACACCGCGGTCCCGGTGTTGGCAGGTACGCCATATACCGCAACGTTTTTCGTCTGGGTCTGTAGTGCATTGCTCATAGAAACCGCACCAAGCGTAGAGTCCCAGGCTTGGCTGGAGACGAAACGATCGGCATCACGACTGGCTTGCAGTAGCACGTTGTATTGATAGAGCATGCGGCCGAACTCACCAAAGGCAAGTAACAGAAACAGCAACACTGGCAGGACCAAGGTGAACTCGACCATAGCCACGCCTTGCTGGCACTGCCGCTTTTTACATCCGTGAAGTCTCATGACGCCTCCTACGAGTCAGTGCTCGGAGTGCCGCTGCCGTTGAGATAGGTTTTGTAGAGCTGAATGATCTGCGGGCCGGAGTCGGTAGATGGTGAAGGGCCGGCCACGTTGTCGCCCTCGCACTCCTTCACGAACTGACCGAAAATCTCCGCGTCCCCCCCGCCACCACTCATAGGCTGCACCACGAAATAGCAGCCAAAACCGAGAACGGGGATCGAGGTTGAACCGCCCTGCTTGCCGGCGCAGTTGCCCACTACGATTTTTAGCATCCGGCGCTCGAACACCCCATTGCTCTCACAACCACTGCCTCCTGCCACACACGTCGAAACGCTCGTACGCCAGTCGTTGTAGTCCAGTATCGCGTTGCCGCCCGCCGAGAGAGAGCCATTGTTCGAGGTGACGACTTGCCCCTGGTACTTTGGTCCTGTGCCGTCGTCAGTGATGGCGGGGTTACTGGACGTGGTCACCAGATCCGGCGGATAGTCCGAAGCGCTGACCGGGCCATTGTAGATACCGAAGCGTGTATTCAGACCTTGAGAAGCAGGACCGACCATGTTGCCGGGTGAAGTCTGAACACTTTGCCCCACGTCGCGACAGACCTTGCCACCGCCAGCCAGATCCTCCCGGACCTGGCTACCGCCCGAGCCAAAATCGAGCAACTGAAAATTGCCTGGACCAATGGGCGAAGAATTGCCCGCCGCCGTCTTCAATACTTTCAAATCACCAAATTGAAAGCCCCAGAACATGCCTGTACTCGGGTTGTATTGAGTCGGGTCGCCACAGACCATCAACGGTGCGAGATCACACGGACTGGTCGGACTGGGGCCCGCAGTGGCAATCGCCGCCACCGCTTTAGTCCTTAGGCTGTCGGTGTTAAATAGCTGAGCCACGCTCCAGAAAAAACCGTTCAGGTTATAAGTCGGGACCGACACCCGAACGTATTTGGCATCCGTCGGCCCTGGATAGGAGAACGGGCCATAAACGCTACTTGCCAGTTCCACTACCGCAAATGCGCCTGCATTGCCGGCGACCGCCGTAGCCAATTCGCTGTTGCCCGTGGCATTGGCATTTTGAATCAGCGTATTGAGCGAGGCGGTACGCGTCGAGCTGGCACTGTTGATGCCACCCGTCACTTGGCTCAAGGTTTTGGCGCCACTCAGGGCGGCGGCGTCCACCGCATTCTGCAGACGCGTTTTGTTCAGCATCATATGCCCGCCGTCCAAAGCCAACGCAGCCATCATGGCCATCACCACCAACGCGATCACCATCAATACACTCACCGATCCTTCCTGGCGCCTTGGCGTCGAAGTGAACGGCCGCTGAATACGAAGATTCATCATCAAGCCCTCGATTGCCGATACGGATTCGGACTGGCTCCGCCAATACCGGGGTGCCCGGGCACCTGTTGCGCTCTGTCAGCGAATTTTGACTACATTGGCTTCGGCCCCGCGAATAACAGTAATGCCCCCGCCACTCTCACCATTGCTGCGCTGCATCACGCGTTTTGGCGCCTCGACGGCGGCCATAGCAATGGCTGGCGCAACCGGCGCAACCGGCGCTATGACGTCAGCTTTTTTCTCAAGGTTCAGGGGGTTACGCAGTGCCAGTTGTAACTTGCCTTCTGTCTGTGCCGTGACCAGGGCTTCAGCTTCAGCGACCGACATTTCAAGCGTCACTGCACGCACCACCACCGGTTGGGTTTTGTCGGTGCCAGCAGTCTGGTCTACCGCCAACACACGCAAATTCTCGAGGATCGTCCTTGAGGTCGCGCTGTTACTGCCGGCACCCGTGGTTTTGGTCGCCAGTACATCCACCCGGTTACCCGGCAGCAGGAATCCACCCACGCCGACCACATCGTCCACTCGTACCGATATGGCGCGTTTGTCAGGGGCAATCAATGAGGCCAGGGTGCTGCCCCCCAAGTGCTCGCTCAGACGTGCCCCCCGCACAATGTCGCCACTGAGAATGTCGAACGTTGCGATCTTGCCCACAGCTTTTTCGGTTGAGTCAAAGGCATCGTTCGGGATCGTATCCATCGGCATGCGTACGGTCGTGACCTGGTGGGCCTCGACCATCTGCCCGAAGGGAATCTCCACCGTGGCGACCACCACGCTTCGAAGGTGGTCATCCGGGCTGGCGTTGAGCCGCGCGCTCAGCCAGGAGTCGGCCATCCATGCTGCCCCAAGGCCCATGACCAGAGAAACGCCTATCAGGGTAAGAGTACGAGAGCTCATGTCAGTATCTCCGTATCAAAGAAAGTTGAGCTGGACGAAGTAGTTGTTCCAGGCCCATTCCAACTCTTTCGGTGACAGTGATCCGGAACCGCCCATATAACGCTGACGATCGAGCGCCATGTTCAGGAGATCGCGGGGATGGCAGGGCACCAGCGGCATGCCTTCATTTGCATAAAGCCTTTGCAGCACATAACGCACCAGCAGCGGGTCGTAGGAAATGCCCAGCCGCTCGCTTTCCTGACGCCAGATCTTTTCGTACTCCTCGGGCTTCAGGTAACCGAACTGAACCTTGTAGCCAATCCGGCGAAGGAAGGCCTCATCGGCCAGTTCCAGGGGATTGAGGTTGGTGGAAAACACCAGGACCAGATCGAACGGCAGCTCGCAATGCCGACCGCCACCCAGGTTGAGGAAATCGCGTTTCTCTTCCATCGGAACGATCCAGCGATTCAACAGCTCAGCGGGGGCCATGCGCTGGCGCCCCATGTCGTCAATGATGAACAGGCCATTGCTCGCTTTGAGCTGTAGGGCGGCCTGGTATTGACGGGTGGAGGGGTCAAAACGAACGTCCAGTTGCTCCATGGTCAACTCACCGCCCGTGATGACGATCGGGCGTTTGCAGCACAGCAGTCGACGGTCGATCCCTTCGTTGAGCATCAGATTGTTCTGCTGAGCGTTGTCATCGAGCCGCTGATGCACCTGCGGGTCATAGATCTCGATCACCGACTCGTTGATGACGATGGCATGAGGCACCCAGATGGCCTCGGCGAACAGGCGGATCAACCGACTGCTGACATAGGTCTTGCCGGTACCCGCGGGGCCATAAATCATGATTGCGCGCCCGGAGTTCATCGCCACACCCAACTGGTCGAGCATCTCCTCCGTGAGCACCACGCCAGCAAGGGCATTGCGCATATCGTTGGCGTTGATGCGACCATGGTGAATGGTCTGTAGCTTGATCAGGGAGCGGTAGGTACTCACCGGGAAGGGTGCCGCGCCGATGTAGCCACTGCGAGACAGGGCATCGCGGGCGGCACTGCGTCCGCGTTCGGTCAGGCCATAACGCAATGACTGCCCGCCCGTTTGACTCACCTGACCAAGCACTTCAATACGGCCATCCTTGCGCAAAAACGCCAGGACCTCCTCGAGTACCGCGCCGGTCAACGCCAGGCGGTCCACCAACCGCGACATGTCCAGTACACCGGCATCAAACAAATGCTTGCACACCAACTCACCGAGAAAACTGTCGGTCAGACCGGTTTCTCGGATAGTGCAGGGCTGCGGGGCTAGGCGTTGCACCGCGTTCCGATTGCTGGGGTAGGCATCACTATCGTTGATGACGTGCATGTCTAACCTCCGAATCCACTGACATTGAGTTGCCAGTAGATGCTGTTCAAAGTGCCGATCAAGATTGCAATCGAATAGGGGAAAGGCTTGCCGGCTACTTCGTCTGAAGTGGGCGCCAGATAAGCCTGAGCCCTTAAAATCAGCCAATAGCGCCCAAAGGTCTGACGTAGTTGACCGCGAACCAGCACGATCAAAACACCGCAGACACCACCGGCTATCAGGCTGAACATTGCAGCCCACAATGCGTAATGGACCGGTAGAAAACTGCCGACCATGGCCATCAACTTGACGTCACCGGCCGCCATGCCACCGAAGGCGTACATCGGCAGAAACAGCGCAAAACAGATCAAGATACCCAGCAGACTGTCACCCAATCCGCTGAGACCACCTGAATACATTTGACCGATCAATCCCAAGGCAAGGCCCAACAGGACAAGTATGTTGGGAATACGGTGGTGAAGCAGATCGCTCACCACCGCCACGCCCAAAAGTCCTGTCAGTAAAACCATCGATACCAGTTCCGTAGACATGGCATGTCTCCCTTCAGGTATTAATCGTCAGCACGCAATGTCGCTATCTGGCGGCCTTGGGCGGCACAGGATTTGCGCGCTCTAAACAAATTGACAGGAACAACGCAATGTTCATTAAGAAAGGTGCCGGCGCCCTATCAGAAATAGTGGCAACCGGCCGCCCCATGGACATCGACGCGTCCCCCAGCGGGAGTTGTCAGCAAGCGCTACCTTTGAGACCGGTGCACAGCGCTTGCATTTTGGTCTGAACCTGCGTTCCAAGGGTCGTGAACAATCCAACGACAAGCGCTGTAATCAACCCACCCGCCACCGCGTATTCCACAATGGTCAGGCCGTCTTCGTCTTTGACGAACTTCACTACCGAAGCCTTGATTGTTTGCATGATCATTTTGCCCACCTCACTAGAAAGTTGTTTTTTCTGAGGCAGTACGTTTTGCGCTGCCTGATGCAACCCTAGTCAGGGACAAGGCATGGGCGTTAGGAGGATTTTGCACATCGTTAGGATTTTTTTGCGGGGTGACCAACCAGAGGGGATTGGCCTTGCAGGAGTAACGGGGGGGAACCGGGGGATAAACAAGGCATTGAAACGTGAACGCAATTGTCATTGATTCACAAGCGACCAGCGGTTTGTTAACAACACATCACCAAAAACGCGCTCGGAACCGCCTTACAGGCATTACATAGAACGAACGAAACTAAAGACCGTATCACTTATCAGGATTTAATCTTTAGCGTGATAGCACATTGCTCAATACTCCGTATTCAAGAGAGGCATTAAGAACTCTAGAGTAAAGACATGACGTCCAATTTGACCAGAAGGCCTTCGTTACTATGGTTCGATCTGACTCATGATCGGTCCACCCAAGAACTCCTCACGCAGTTCGACAGTACGTGCGACTGCAAATTGGCGAAAAACTTCGTGTTACCCATCGCGGAACACGCAGACATGATCTGCATCCATTTTGATCGCCCCGACACCGCAGGGTTGAGGCAATTGCTGGAGATCAAACGCACCACCCCCACCATCCCGATCACCATGTTTACCGTGCAACATTCAGAGGAACTGGCTGTGTGGGCCATGCGTTCCAGCGTCTGGGAATACATGGTGCTGCCGCTCTCGGACAGCGAGAAGAAGCGCTACCTGTCGGCGGTGCTGCAGCTCTGCGAGCTGCGCCGAAATTTCAAAGGCCTGGGCAAGACATCACAGATCGACCACTCCCCGACCCTGCCGGACAGTATCCGGCTGACCTCAGGGCACCAAAAACACCAGGCGCTGAACAGCGTCATGCTGTACATCGAACAGCATTTTCGAGACAGCATCGATCAACGGGACCTGGCACAGCGCTGCGGCATGACGACATTTCGCTTCAGTCGCCTGTTCAAGGAATCCAATGGACTGGGTTTCACGGATTACATCTTGAACAAGCGCATGAACTTCGCCAAAGAACTGCTCGACAACAGCCAGATGCCTATCACCAGCATCGGCTATGAGGCCGGTTTCAAGGATCCTTCCTACTTCGCTCGTGCTTTCAAACAGTTCGCAAACTGCACGCCCAGCGAATACCGCTTGGCACGTCAACTCCGGGCGACGGCCAATGCGCAACTGATGCAGGATGAAAAAACCACGGAAGCGCTCGAAAGCCTGGTGCAAAGCCTCAGCAATTGATTTGTTTTTTACGCGCACACAAAAACGCCGCTCAATGAGCGGCGTTTTCGTTAAATATGGAGCGGGAAACGAGACTCGAACTCGCGACCCCGACCTTGGCAAGGTCGTGCTCTACCAACTGAGCTATTCCCGCAAATGGCGTCCCCTAGGGGACTCGAACCCCTGTTACCGCCGTGAAAGGGCGGTGTCCTAGGCCACTAGACGAAGGGGACACGCTGCCCGGAACACATGGTGTGTGTTTCGGTGCCCAGAGCCGCATCCGAAGACTTGGTTCTGGTTTCACTCAGCCCTGCCCGAAAGCAACGCTGTTTAAAATTGGAGCGGGAAACGAGACTCGAACTCGCGACCCCGACCTTGGCAAGGTCGTGCTCTACCAACTGAGCTATTCCCGCAATGGCGTCCCCTAGGGGACTCGAACCCCTGTTACCGCCGTGAAAGGGCGGTGTCCTAGGCCACTAGACGAAGGGGACACACGTACAACATTCACTCCCTGCCGCGTTTCGCTGTGTGCTTTACGCTGCAAGTGGCGCGCATTCTATGGATGGATTGAGAAGTCGTCAACCCCCAGATATAAATTTATTTAAATCAATGACTTCGCCCTGCTTTTGGGCGCCTTCGAGGATTTTGGGCTGCCCGACGTTTGACGCCTATATTCTGGCATCCATCAAGAGGCTATAGTCCATTCAATGATGGCAACCGGCTTCTCAGGTGCCATCATTTATAGAAGCGAGACTGCGGCCGATATAGTCACAAGCCTGTCCGATTCACCCGTCGTGCGGACCTATGCGCTCAAATGCCCAGCCACTACACTCGCACGCAAACCCTATATAAGAGGTCTTACCGGTGACACCACTCATGATCACCCTGCTGGTTGTAGCCGGGATCGCTTTGTTGATTGCCATTGGCTACATGAACCATGTGGTGGAAAACAACAAGCTGGAAAAGGCCCGTACCAAGGTTGAACTCAATGATCGCCTGCGTCGCTGCGGCGAAATCACCGAGACCTTCCCCGGCCAGTTGATGACTCCTGCACTTAAACTGCTGGTGACTCGCCTGGAACTGAACGTCTGCCAACGCCTGCTCAATCTGGAAAAATCCAGCGCCAACCTCAAGGCCCGGATTACCGAACTGGAGACTCTGGTCGGCCAAGGTGAATCCATCCCGGTCAACAACCCGCCAGCCCCTATCCAGACCGAAGCCAAGGCCAAGGACGTGCGCTTTCTGCTGGAAGCGTTGCACGGCCAGATTACCCGCGCCGCCCAGGACGGCTTCCTGCCGCCCAACGAAGCCAAGCGCTGGATCCGCGAAGTGCGCCACATCCTGGTGCTGCTGCACATCGAGTTCTTCAACAATCTCGGCCAGCATTCCCTGCAACAAAATCAGCCCGGCCAGGCACGCCTGGCATTCGAGCGCGGCGTGCAGTACTTGCGCAAACAGCAGGATCCACAGGTTTATGCCGAACAGCTGGCGTACCTGGAAAAACTCCTGGTTCGCGCCAACGATCAGGTCATGGATCGCATCGCGCCGGTAGAAGGCGAAGTCAACCAGTTGACTGAAGGCCTCAAAGACGTTGAAGCCGATGCGGACTGGAAAAAGAAAGTGATCTACGACTGATCATCGAGTGCAACACGTGTAGGAGCGAGCTTGCTCGCGATGGACTCAAGAACGCTGCGTTTAGCCAGTAAACACGCGTTATCGTTAACGACCATCGCGAGCACGCTCGCTCCTACAGGAGTGGACGCCTTAAAGCCTGAAATGCCCCACCATCCCCTTCAACTCAACGCCCAGCTGCGCCAACTGAATACTGGACGCTGCGTTCCCCTGCATCGCCAACGATGATTGATCCGCACTGGCGCGAATGCTGGTAACACTGCGATTGATCTCCTCCGCCACCGAGCTCTGCTCTTCGGCAGCCGCCGCAATCTGCTGGTTCATCTGCTGGATCAACGACACCGCCGCCGCGATGCTCCCCAGCGCACTCTCGGTCTGCAATGCATCGCTCACCGCCAGTTTCACCAACTCGCCACTGTTCTGAATCTGCTGCACCGACGACTGCGCTGCCGAACGCAAAGCGCTGACCAAGCGCTCGATTTCCTCGGTTGATTGCTGGGTCCGCTTGGCCAGGGCACGCACTTCGTCGGCCACCACCGCAAACCCTCTGCCCTGCTCACCGGCACGGGCGGCCTCGATCGCCGCGTTCAACGCCAACAGGTTGGTTTGTTCGGCGACGCTTTTGATTACACCCAACACCGCGCCGATGTTCTGGATTTGTGCACTCAGGCTTTCGATACTTGAACTGGCCGACGTTGCAGAGTCCGCCAACTGTTCGATCCGCGCCATGCTCTGACGCACCACCTGCTGACCGCTTTCAACTTTGCCATCCGCTGTCTGCGCGGCTCGGGCGGCCTCTTCCGCATTGCGTGCGACGTCGTGCACGGTGGCGGTCATTTGATTCATCGCCGTGGCAACCTGTTCGGTTTCTTCCTTTTGGCTGCTGACTTCGAGGTTGGTTTGCTCCGTCACCGCCGACAGTGATTGAGCGGAAGTCGACAACTGCTCGATGCCTGACTGCAAACCGCTGACGATCTGGCTGAGCCCTGCGCCCATTTGCTGCATCGCCTGCATCAACTGGCCTATTTCGTCACGGCGTGTCACCTCAACCGTCGTACTCAAATCCCCCGCAGCAATCTGCTGTGCGACGTGGATCACACTGCGCAACGGCGCCACGATCAAGCGGGTAATCAGCCACGCGGCAATGAATCCGACCAACAATGCCAACGCAGAAGAGCCGATGATCAGAAGCGAGTTCTTTTCCAGTTCGGCCTGCATCGACCGGTCTTCGGCCACGTAAGCCTGATCCACCCGTTCAACCACTTGACCTGCGCGCTGGTGCAGTTGCTGGTAGACGGTTTTTTCCTGCTCCAGCAGGCCGGTGTACTCGGCAAGTTTGTCGCTGAAGCTGGCGATATGGCCCGTCACCTCGTTAAGGACGGTCTGATAGCCTTCGTCCTTGACCATGGTTTTGAGCTGCTCAGCCTGGATCAGCGCCTGACTGGCCTGTTCGATTTTGCCCTGCCCGGCGCTGTCATCACCCTTGCGGCTCTGGTCCAGGCGTACGCGCGCTTCGTTCATGGCCTGCAGCATCAACCGCGACACCTGACTGACCTGACTGGCTTGCTCGATGAATTGCGCACCGTCCTTGCCTTCGGAATCCTTCAAGGCATAGGCACCATCATCGGCGAGCCCGGCCTGCAACACGTCAAGATTGTTGGCCACACTGGAGACCGACCAACTGGCCATTTCCAGCGCAAGGTCCTTGGCTTGACTGAGTGAGACAAATTCGTCAAACGCCTTGCGGTATGCACCCAGGGACTGTTCGACGTCATTCATCACCGGCACGTTGGCCGCAGACTCAGACTTGAGCTGATTGGCCAGGGCGATCAGACCGTCAACGCCCTCGTGCAAGGCATCGACGGTTTTCGGGTTTGCGTGCAAGGCATATTCCTGCTCCAGCAGCCGCACCTTGAGCAAACCACTGTTGAGCGACGACATCTGTTTCAACCCGTCGAAGCGCTGGCTGATGGTTTGCAGAGACCAGACCCCAATGCCTGCCACCAAGGCGGTCAACAACAGCACAAGCAGAAAACCTGTACCCAGTTTCTTCGCCATACCGAGGTTGGCAAAACGTCCCTGCACGGCCGAATTCATTGCACTTGATCCCCTGCCATAGTCTGTGGACGAAGACTCTCAACGGGCTTGTAGCAACACAAGACGCTGGCGCCTGAATAATGGCAAAAAGCTACGCCAACGTCGTTTTCAGAACGCTTGAGGTCGATCCGCAGCCGTGGCCTGGAAGAACGCCCGGGCCCGAGGATCGCAGGCATACGCCACGTTGATGCGCTGCCAGCCACAGGGTTTGCCGGCAGGGCTGAACGCAGTGTTTGAAGATAGCTGCACGCCAAAGCGCCGTGCCTGCGCCTGGACCTGATCAAGGTCTGACATTCGTGAGCGCGCCCAAATGTACAACCCCCCCGCCGGTTTTGCGAAAACCTCCCAGTCGGCATCTTCAAGCAGCTGTAATGCCGCCAGCCTGTTGCTGCTCAACCGTTGTGCCTGGCGCTGCACCAGGCCTCGATAGGCACCACTGGCCAACAGAGACGCCAACACCGATTCACAAAATAGCGAGGCGCCCATGCTGCTGATCATCTTGACCTCGGCCAGACGCGAAATCACTTCGCCACTGGCCACCACGAAACCGACCCGCAAGGAACTGCTGAGGGTCTTGGAATAGCTGCCGACGTAGATCACGTTGTCATCCAGTGCCGCCAACCGCGTGCCTGGCCCGGTGTGCAAATCTGCATAGACGTCGTCTTCGATCAGCAGAACGCCATGGGTGCTGGCCAGTTGCACAACCTGCCGCGCCATCATGGGCGCAAGGCTGCTGCCGGTCGGGTTGTGATGGAAGCTGTTGATGAACAACCCGCGCGGCCGGTGCTTGAGCAACAACGCTTCAAGGACTTCGATGTCCGGCCCTCGCGGGGTTCGTGGCACTTCAATCATGCCGATACCGTGCAGTTTGAGCAGGTCGAAGAGCAAGGGATCACCAGGGCTTTCAACCACGACACAATCACCGGACTGGAACAGCGTTCGTACAATCAGGTCAAGCCCTTGACTGGCTCCCGTCGTGGTCACGATTTGATTCTCTTGCGTCGTAATACCCAGGCTTTTGAGACGTTTGAGGATCTGTTGACGCAACGCTGGCAGGCCCAGCGGCGTGCCGTAGCTGAACAGAGCCGCCATGTCGGTGCGGCTGACCTGGCGGATCGCGTAACTCAGGTCATCCGTCTCGCGCCAACTCTCGGGCAAGCCGCCGCAACCCAGCCTCAACTCCTCACTCCGGCTTGAACCCTGAAGGAGGATTTCACCCTCCTTCGCGGATGCTGCCGGATCAGCAACCCAATAGCCGCCCCGATGACGTGACAGCAGCAGACCCTGCGCGACCAAACGGTCGCAGGCCTCGGAAACCGTCGATTGACTGAGCAGATTGATCCGCGCGATGTGCCGTACCGAAGGCAAGCGTACGCCGGGGGCTACTGCGCTGGAGCGAAGCCAGCAGGCCAGCGCATCGACGATTTGCTGTACGACCGGCACCAATGCCTGTCGATCGATTCTCAACTCCATGAGCTAGCAAACTCCTGTCCGTTTTGCGAAAAACAGTTAATCACAGGAACGCTCGACGGGATGTGCGAGAACACCGTCAAAACTTGCAATTCTTACCGTTTGAAACACATTCTCCGGTCGCCTGTTGGCGTGATGCTACAACTCAAAAAAATGTTGGATCGAGCAAAAAAAACGTGGCGAGGGAGCTTGCTCCCGCTGGGTCGCGAAGCGGCCCCACCTCTTTGCCAAACGAGATGGGACTGCTACGCAGTCCAGCGGGAGCAAGCTCCCTCGCCACAGGTCATGTCATACAGGCGTGGGTCAGAACGCTGTCACGCCACCGTCTACCGCCAACGAATGCCCGGTGGTGAAGGCCGCGCCATCGCTGCACAGGTACAGCACCGCGCTGGCAATTTCCTCGACCTTGCCGATGCGACCCACCGGATGCATGGCATTGGCGAACTCGCCCTTTTTCGGGTCGGCTTCATAGGCGCGACGGAACATGTCGGTATCGATGACTGCCGGGCACACCGCGTTGACCCGGATCTTTTTCTTGGCGTATTCGATGGCGGCCGATTTGGTCAGGCCGATCACCGCATGCTTGGACGCCGCGTAGATGCTCATTTTTGGCGCCGCCCCCAGGCCGGCGACCGAGGCAGTGTTGACGATCGCACCGCCGCCCTGGACCAGCAGCAATGGCAACTGGTACTTCATGCACAGCCAGACGCCTTTGACATTGACGCCCATGATCGCGTCGAACTCGTCGACGGTGCCTTCGGCCAGTTTGCCTTTTTCGATCTCGATGCCGGCATTGTTGAAGGCATAGTCGAGGCGCCCGTAAGTGTTGATCACCTCCTCCATCAGGTTTTTCACGTCGTTTTCCAGCGTCACATTGCAGCGCACGAAGGTCGCTTCGCCGCCCGCCGTACGAATCAGCGCTACTGTGCCCTCACCGCCCGCCGTGTCCATATCGGCCACCACCACCTTCAGGCCTTCGGCGGCAAATGCCTGGGCGGTTGCGCGACCAATGCCGGCCGCTGCACCTGTCACCACTGCCACCTGACCGGAAAACGTCATGCTCATTGTTATGCCCTCGGAAGAGAAGAATGCGGGAAGTTACGTGCCCCCAGTCTAGGCACAGGGACCTTGGGCGCGGCAGCACTATCAAAAGGCCGGTTGGACGCCCATGAGTTGCAGTGATGGACCTGCCGGCAGCTCCATCACCACACTGGATCGGCGTGTATTCGCCACATCAGCCAGACTTGCAGCCGCGACGCTAAGCAGCTATCAACAAGGCTTCATTCATCTTGAGTGCCTGTCATGACTTCCCAGACCAACCGTCAATTCCTGCTCGCCAAACGTCCGGTAGGCGCGGCGACCCGCGAGACATTCACTTATCAGGAAGTACCGGTCGGCGAACCGGCGGCGGGTCAGATCCTGGTCAAAAACGAATACCTGTCGCTTGATCCGGCGATGCGCGGCTGGATGAACGAAGGCAAGTCCTACATTCCGCCGGTCGGTCTTGGCGAAGTCATGCGCGCATTGGGTGTAGGCAAAGTCGTTGCCTCGAATAATCCAGGCTTCGCGGTCGGGGACTACGTCAATGGCGCCCTTGGCGTGCAGGACTACTTCCTCGGTGAGCCGCGAGGCTTCTACAAGGTCGATCCCAACCTGGCGCCGCTGCCGCGTTACTTGTCCGCGCTGGGCATGACCGGGATGACGGCGTACTTCGCCCTGCTCGACGTGGGCGCTCCGAAGGCCGGTGACACGGTGGTGTTGTCGGGCGCAGCGGGTGCAGTGGGCAGCATTGCCGGGCAAATCGCCAAGATCAAAGGATGCCGGGTTGTCGGCATCGCCGGTGGCGCGGACAAGTGCAAGTTCCTCATCGATGAATTGGGGTTCGACGGGGTTATCGATTACAAGAATGAAGATGTGATCGCCGGCCTTAAGCGCGAGTGCCCGAAAGGTGTGGACGTGTATTTCGACAACGTCGGTGGCGACATTCTCGACGCCGTGTTGAGCCGTCTGAACATGAAAGCGCGGGTGGTGATTTGCGGCGCCATCAGCCAGTACAACAACAAGGAAGCGGTCAAAGGCCCGGCCAACTACCTGTCGCTGCTGGTCAACCGCGCGCGCATGGAAGGTTTTGTGGTCATGGACTACGCCGCCCAGTTCGCTGCCGCAGGGCAGGAAATGGCCGGCTGGATGGCCAAGGGGCAGCTCAAGAGCAAGGAAGACATTGTCGAAGGACTGGAGACGTTCCCGGAGACGCTGATGAAGTTATTCAGCGGGGAGAATTTCGGGAAGTTGGTGTTGAAGGTTTAACGTTGCCCTTGTAGGAGCTGGCTTGCCAGCGATCGCATCACCGCGATTACACAGGTAAACCGTGGTGATGCGATCGCCGGCAAGCCGGCTCCTACAGGCTGGATGTTTACGCCAGTTCGGCCACGACCGATGCCAGCGCCTTGGCCGGATCCGCCGCCTGGCTGATCGGACGGCCGATCACCAGATAGTCCGAGCCGGCATCCAGTGCCTGACGCGGCGTCAGGATGCGGCGTTGATCGTCCTGGGCGCTGCCCGCAGGACGAATCCCCGGGGTCACCAGTTGCAGCGACGGGTGCGCCGTTTTCAGGGCCTGGGCTTCCAGGGCCGAGCACACCAGACCGTCCATCCCGGCTTTTTCCGCCAGCGCAGCCAGACGCAGCACCTGCTCCTGCGGCTCGATATCCAGACCGATACCCGCCAGATCCTCACGCTCCATGCTGGTCAGCACGGTCACGCCGATCAGCAGTGGCTGCGGGCCGCTGCGCTTGTCCAGCACTTCACGGCACGCGGCCATCATGCGCAGGCCACCGGAGCAATGCACGTTGACCATCCATACGCCCATTTCCGCAGCAGCCTTGACGGCCATGGCGGTGGTGTTCGGGATGTCGTGGAACTTGAGGTCCAGGAACACTTCGAAACCCTTGTCGCGCAGGGTGCCGACGATTTCCGAGGCGCAGCTGGTGAACAGTTCTTTACCGACTTTGACCCGGCACAGCTTCGGGTCCAACTGATCGGCCAGCTTCAGTGCGGCGTCACGGGTAGGGAAATCCAGGGCGACGATGATAGGAGTCTGGCAGGCGGACATGAGTGGGCTCTCAGGCAAGTCGAAATCGGCGCGCATTGTAGCGGAACCAGCGTCGCTGCGGGACCCGATGATCGGTAAATCGTCGCAGCATTACAGGAAAGACTAGCTCCCGGCGCAAAAAACCTCAGGGCCGACGATCTTCAACCCGCGCCTGAGTCTTGCTCCAGTCGGTCAACAGGCTGTAAGCCACCGCCAGCAACGTAGGCCCGATGAACAGGCCGATGAAGCCAAAGGCAATCAAACCGCCAAACACCCCCAGCAGCACAATGACCAGCGGCAGATTACCGCCACGGCTGATCAGGTACGGTTTGAGCACGTTGTCGACGCCACTGATGATGAACATGCCCCAGGCCCCGAGAAACATGGCCATTCCATATTCACCTTTCCAGGCCAGCCAGGCCGTGGCGGGAATCCACACCAGCGGTGGCCCCATCGGGATCAGGCTGAGCAGGAAAGTCGCGATACCGAGCACCAGCGCCCCCGGCACTCCAGCAATCAGGAACCCGATCAATGCCAGGATGGCCTGGGCCGCTGCCGTGCCGATCACGCCGTTGACCACTCGCTGTACCGTGCCCGCCACCAATTCAATGTAGTAAGTGGCACGCTGGCCGATCAGCCGCTCCAGCAGGCTGTGCACAAATACCGCCAGTCGCGGCCCGTCGCGATAGAAAAAGAAGACGAAAACGATGCTCAGGGTCAGCTCGAGAATCCCGCCGCCGATCTGCGCACTGCGCGCCAGGAACCAATTGCCGACCTGCCCCAGGTACGGTTTGAGGCTCACCATCATTGCCGCGCCCTGCTGGTCGATGCTGTTCCAGATCCCGACCAGTCGCTCGCCCACCAACGGAATTGCGCCCAGCCAGGCCGGCGCTTCGGGCAAACCTTCGAGTTGCGCGTCTTTGATGAACACCGTGGCATCACGCACATGGTCCGCCAGGTTGAACCCCAGCCAAACCAGCGGCGCCGCCACCAGCACCATCCAGCCCACGGTCAACAGTGCCGCCGCCAGCGACTCACGGCCGTTGAGCCAGCGAGTCAGCAATCGCATCAGCGGCCAACTGGCAAACGCCAGCACCGCGCCCCAGAACAACGCCGACCAAAACGGCGCCATCACCCATAAACTCGCGCCAAACAGCGCAACGAGCAGGATCTGCACCAACAGGCGATCGTTATTGAGCATTTTGAATCCCGAAAAAACTGTCAGCAAAAGAGTAGGCGAACGTGGCGCCCACGTTCACCCGGTGAAGCCTACCGCAATAGTTCGATGTGCAGGCCAGAGCCTTCAACGCTGCCGGTTTCCATCCTGGCGGTCCTCACACCTTGAGTGATCAACGCCTGGCGCCAGGCCTCGGCATTGGCCCCGGAAATACTGACCCGCAGCGTGGTGTCGAGGTTCAGGCCCCGGGAAATCAGGCGCAGCCAGGTTTCGTCAGGCGCGTCGATCAGTTTCGGGAAATCGAGTTCGCCAGTGCTCTTGAGCTCACGCAGCAAGGTCGCAGACGTCGGCAGCAAATCGCCCAGCGGCGCGGAGGCGTCGAACTGTTCGACATGCAGGTAGGCTTTGCGATTGCCACGGGTGATGCTGTAAAGCGCCACCAGCGTGTTGTCCTGGGGTGCTGCAAGGCGCAACAGCAAATAGGCTTGCTGATCATCGGCGCCATATAACTTGGCGTTGCCGAAGACTTCATTGGCCCACAGGCTGCTTTCACCGCAATCACGGGCCTGACACCAGAACAGCAATTGCGCGTCCTGCTTCTGCAAGGCTTCGCGGGCGGCGGTGAAGGCGTCGATGGAAGAATGTTCCGGCGGCAATTCATAGGTCACCGAAGTGGCCCGCCCACGGGCACTGACCTGACCGTCGAAACGCAACTGACCGCTGATTTTACGAATCGAGCCCAAGGGGTAGATCCGCTCCAGCTCAACCGAGGGGCGATAGTCGACGATCTGGGCGTCGGCCATACGCGGCACGATCGGCAGGTCCTGACTGCCCGGTACATCGGCGGCAAACAACAAAGGACTGAAACAGCACAGCGCCAGCAGATTGATTGAACGCATGAATAGACTCATCGGATCAGCATGGCCTGGGCACCCTTGATGACGCTCGCTTCATCGGCGCGCTGTGGCACCTGCAAGCCACGTTGTACCGCCGGACGCGCCTCCAGGGTCGCCATCCAGCGTTGCAACGCCGTCAGCCCATCCACCGAGACGCCCGACCACTCGTAGCCGCGCACCCATGGAAACGTTGCGATGTCGGCGATGCTGTATTCACCGGCCAGGAACTCAACGGATTGCAGGCGTGTATCGAGCACTTCGTAGAGGCGCCGGGTTTCGTGTTGATAGCGGTCGATGGCGCCCTGGAGTTTTTCCGGGAAATAGCGGAAGAACACATTGGCCTGCCCTTGCATGGGTCCGATTCCGCCCATCTGGAACATCAGCCACTGCAACACCAGCGAGCGCCCCTTGGGGTCGGCGGGCAGCAGTTTGCCGGTCATTTCAGCGAGGTAAATCAGGATTGCGCCGGACTCGAACACGGCGAAATCGCCATTGGCGCGGTCGACAATCGCCGGAATCCGGCCATTGGGGTTGATCTTGAGGAAGTCCGGTGACTTCTGTTCCTTTTTGTCGAAACTCAAGGCATGCACCGAGTAGGGCACGCCGAGTTCCTCGAGCACGATAGAGACCTTGTGGCCATTCGGGGTCGCAGCGGTGTAGAGATCTATCATGGTTGTCTCCCTTTTCAACCCGCCAAGCCTCGACAGTTGCCCGGCGCAAGTCAAGGAATGGCGAAGAACCGATTGAAACAGTCTGCGACAAGATCGGCACCGGACTCGTCATTCAGGTGCAAATGGTGGCCGCCTGGCAGCTGTTCCCGGCTAAAGGGTAGACGCTCCAGCAACTCAGGGTGTTTGGCGAGCATGCCGTCGGCAGCAACCACCAGTTTTGCAGGGCAATTGATCCGCTGGACGAAGGCCATCGCCTGTTCTGTTGTAAGACGCAGCGGTGATGGCAGCGTGAGACGATTGTCGGTGCGCCAGGTGTAACCGCCCGGCACCGGCATCAGTCCACGTTGCGCCAGCAGCTCGGCGGCTTCGCGACTGACCGCCACCAGCCCTTTCATGCGTGCTTCGATGGCACGGTCGAGCGTGTCGTACACCGGTTTGCGTTTTTCCCGCAAATCCAGTTGCGCTTGCAGGGCCATGCCCATGCGCTCGGCGGCATTGGCGGCATTGTCAGTAGGAGGAATAAGACCGTCGATCAAGGCCAGATGGGTGACGCGATCCGGCAAGGAACCGGCGATGATCAACGACGCGATAGCACCCATCGAGTGCCCCAGCAACGCAAACCGCTTCAGTCCAAGTTGTTCGGCGACTTGCAGTACATCGTGGGCGTAGTCCCACATGGCATAGCCTGCCCCAGCGGGTCGATGCCCGGAATGACCGTGACCGGCCATGTCCAGGGCAATGATGCGCAAGCCTTTGAGCTTGGGCGCCAGGCGGGCAAAGCTGTTGGCGTTGTCCAGCCAGCCGTGCAAGGCAATGACCGGTAAACCGTTTTCAGGGCCGAACAAGTGCGCCGCCAGCTCAATGTGCGGCAGGCTCAGACGGACTTCTTCGACGACATGGCTCATGCGCAATCCTGCTGCTGGCGCCCGCCCCAGCGGTCGAACAGGTCTTTGAGCAGCACGGCGGTGTCCTGCGGTCGTTCGAGGGGGAACATATGACCGCCGGGCATGGACAGGGACTCACCCAATGGCATCCGCCCGACCGAACTGGCGTGGTGGCGCATCACCACCTTGCTTGTGTGCCCGCGAACCACTGCCAACGGCACTTTCAACTGGCGGGTGCTGCCAGGACTGGTATGCGGCACGCCGCGGTAGATGCTGATTTCCGTCGCCGGATCGAAACGCAGGCGCAGCTTGTCGCCGACCTTATGCAAGCCGTGTTGCAGGTACGCGTCGAAGCATTCCGGGTCGAAGCTGCGAAACAGGTTTTTGCCGGCGAAATAGTGACGGGCGCTTTCCAGGTCGGAAAACTCCTCGCGACGACCCAGCGTACGCCCGGCCGGTGTCAGCCGATCGATGAAACCAAAGCGCTTGGCCGCGCGAATGACCCATTGATCGGTGCGGGTCAGTACCGGCGAATCGAGCATCACCACGCCGCGATACAACTCGGGACAACGCAATGCCGCATGCAAATGCAGGACACCGCCAAAGGAGTGGCCAACGCCCCACACCGGATCCGATTGTTGTTGCAGGTGATGAATCAGCTCATCCACCAGGTTGTACCAGTTGTCGTCCGCCGGGAAACGCGGATCATGGGCGTGCTGCTCCAGATGCGTCACCTGAAACTCGGGTGCCAGCGCCGCAAACAACTTGCCGTAGGTTCCCGATGGAAAACCATTGGCGTGGGCGAAAAATATCTGTTGCGACATACCTGCAAATCCATGAGCGAGAACAGGCGTTGATTGTCCGCAAGACGGCGTCCTGCAGCAATGACCGTAACTGACAGGAATGATGACAGTCCGGCCATGCGAATACCGATCCCTGTAAGAGCGAGCTGGCTCGCGATGAACTCAAGCGCACCGCGTTTTCCCGGTAACCCGCGTTATCGTTAGCGACCATCGCGAGCGAGCTCGCTCCTACAGAGGAACGCAGGTTTCAACGGGCTGGTGGATTTTCACCCAGCGGCACCACCGCCATTGTCAACCGCGACACACAACTGGCCTTGCCCTCGTCACTGGTCAGACGGATATCCCAAACGTGTGTCGTGCGACCAATGTGGATCGGTTTGGCTACCGCCGTCACCCGCCCGCTGCGCAAGCCGCGCAAGTGGTTGGCATTGATTTCCAGGCCCACGCAGTAGAACTTGCTGGCGTCGATGCACAGATAGCTCGCCATGGAACCGACCGATTCGGCCAGCACCACCGAGGCACCGCCATGCAGCAAGCCGTAAGGCTGGTGAGTGCGGTGGTCGATGACCATGCTCGCCGTCAGCGACTCTTCGTCGAAGGCTTCGAAACGGATGTCCAGCACTTCGCCGATGGTGTTTTTCTGGATTGCGTTCAACTGCTCGATGTTGGGAGTGGTACGCCACAGACTCATCGCAGATTTTCCTTGTTGGTTTTGTTCGTGGATCAATCCTGCCACAGCACCGCTTCGCTGTGCTCGCTCCATTCTGCAAAGCGTTCGCCATACGCAGCTTCGATCACGTTGCGCTTGATCTTCAGGGTCGGCGTGAGAAAGCCGTTCTCTACCCCCCAACTGTCCTTGACCACCACAAGCCGCCGCAGGCGTTCGTGTTTATCGAGCGCCCCATTGACCTCTTCCAGGAGTTTTTCCAGGCTGGAATGCAAGCCCGCCCGCGCTTCTTGCTGGCCGACGGCCGATAGCACGCACAAGCCCAGCGGCGCACTCAATCCATCCCCGACCACACAGACCTGCTCGATGCGCGAGTGCACCGCCAGCCGGTTTTCAATCGGCGCCGGGGCCACGTATTTGCCCTTGCTGGTCTTGAAGATTTCCTTCAGGCGCCCGGTCAGACGCAGGTTGCCTTCGGCGTCTTCTTCGCCCTTGTCACCGGTGCGCAGAAAACCGTCCTCGGTGATGGTGTCGGCGGTTTTTTCCGGTTCTTTGAAATACCCGAGCATGGTTGCGCCACTGCGCACCATGACCTCCCCGGTCTCGGCGATCCGCACCTCGACTTCCGGGCACGGCTTGCCGATCCAGCCCGGTTTGTTCTGGCCCGGCAGACCGATATGGGAATAACCGCAGCTTTCGGTCATGCCGTAAACCTCCAGCACATCCAGGCCCAGCTTGCGATACCACAACAGCAAGGTCTGCGGCACGGGTGCAGCACCCGAGAGCGCAACGCGCAAGGCATCCAGCCCGAGCCCGGCGAGGACTTTATGCCCAACCCGTTTACCGATAAATGGCAGACCAAGGAGGAAATCCAGGCGCTTTGCCGGGATCTTGCTGTACACGCCCATCTGGAACTTGGTCCAGATGCGCGGCACGCCAAACAGCGCGGTTGGCCGCGCCCTTTGCAGGTCAGTGAGAAAGGTGTCGAGACTCTCGGCAAAGAACACGGTCTGGCCGGTATAGATCGACGCCAGTTCGACAAACATCCGCTCGGCCACATGGCACAGCGGCAGATAGGACAGCAACCGGTCCGACTCATTGAGGCCGAACAACGAGGTGCCGCGAGTGGTGGCGAATCCCAGATTGCCAAAGCTGTGCATCACGCCTTTGGGCATGCCGGTGGTGCCGGAGGTGTAAATAATGGTGGCGAGTTGATCGGCGGCAGGTTTTGGATCGTCCTGGATCGGCGAGCTACCTTGCAGGTCGGCCCAGCTGAAATCGAATGTGCCAGGCGGATGCAGCGGCAGGCTGATGGTCGGCAGGTCAGGATTGACCCCGCGGGACATGCCGGGCCAATCGTCGAGTTTGCCGATGAAGGCGAGCGCCGCTTCCGAGTGTTCGAGGACCTGGGCAACGGTCTCGGCGGTGAGGTTGGGGTACAACGGCACCGAGACATGCCCGGCCATCCAGATCGCCAGATCGGCAATGATCCAGTGCGCGCAGTTTTTTGAAATCAGGGCGATGTGGCTGCCTTGCGGAAGCTCTCGCGCTCGCAACCAATGCGCAGCACAACGGGCTTGATGACCGACATCCGCCCAAGTCAGGGTTTCGACCTGGCCGCCTCCGACAGGCTGGACCAAAAAGCGCTGGCGCGGATGACGCGCCTCACGCTCGTAGAAAAGGTCCAGTGGCAAACGAAAAGCAGCAGACATGACTCGCTCCTGTTTTTTTGGTCTGGAGCAAGCGTAGTCAACCAAGCAAGTGCTTGGTTGATTTTTTTGCATCAAAAGATCGCAGCCTGCGGCAGCTCCTGCACAAGAATGGCGTACATCCTGTAGGCGCTGCCGCAGGCTGCGATCTTTGCTTTTAGGGGCGCTTGAGACTGTTGAGGCGCATCGACCCGACAAGCAGCTCATTGCTTTCGAGCTCAGCCAGAGCGGCCGTGCTGACCCGCTCCGGCGGATGCCCCGCGCCATGCTGCAGGTAGCTCAACAGATTCCCCACCAGCGGATTGTGGCTGACCAGCAGTACATCGCTCACCGCCACCATTTGCTCGGCGACCTTGTCCGGCTCGGTGTCCGGCGTCAGCCACTCGACGGTGCGGATCTCCGGCTCGAACCCCAAAACCTCGCGCACCAGATGCGCGGTCTCCTGCGCTCGCAGGTACGGGCTGGCATAGATCGCCGTCAGCGGCTTCCCCATCAACTGCTCGGCGCTGCGCAGCACTTCCTCACGACCGTGGTCCGTCAACTCCCGCTCCGAATCGTGGGGGCGGGACCCGTGCGGTACAGCTTCACCATGACGTAATACCCAGAGTTTCATAGCTTGGGTTCCTCATCTCGGGCCGGATGCGGTGCAGGCGCCACGACGTGCGGCGCTTCACCTTCCGGTGTACGCGGCGTCGGCCAGTCGGCGAACGGCCAGGGTTTCTGGTCGCTGTGGAAGCTGCCGAAACGACCGATCTGCGCCAGGAACTGGCTCAGGCTGTCGCCGAAGTTCATCAGGCTGGCGCTCGGGGCGCCATAAAATAAACGATAGATCAACTGCACCAGCACGACGACGCCGAGGATGAACTGCGCCACCTGCCAGACCAGCACAAAGACGATCATCCACAGTACCCGCAGCAGGATGGATTCGTACTTGGCTTCTACTTTTTGATCGTTCATGTCTCGCTCCGTTCCTGTTAAGTAGAGGGCTCAGTTGAAACCGCTGGTGGAAATGAAATCGACGTCGGTTTTCGGTTCGCCGCGCATCAACAGGCCAATCACCTGCTCAAGCGTGCGCCCTTCGAACAAAATCGCGTGCAGCCCGGCGACCAGCGGCATGTACACGCCTACGTTCTGGGCCTTGGCCTTGAGCACCTTGAGGGTGTTCACCCCTTCGGCGACTTCGCCCAGGCGGGTGACTGCTTCTTCCAGGCTCAAACCCTGACCGAGCGCGAAGCCGACCTGATAATTACGGCTCTTGGGCGACGAACAGGTCACGATCAAATCGCCTACACCCGCCAGGCCCAGGAATGTCATCGGGTTGGCGCCCTGGTTCACCGCGAAGCGGGTCATCTCGGCCAGCGCCCGGGTGATCAGCATGCTCTTGGTGTTTTCGCCCATGCCCAACGCCACTGCCATGCCGGCGATGATCGCGTACACATTCTTCAGCGCCCCGCCCAACTCCACGCCAAAACGGTCGGCGCTGGCGTAAACGCGGAAGGTGCGACCGTGCAGCGCGGCCTGAACCTGCTGGCACAGCGCTTCGTCTTCACTGGCAACGACAGTGGCCGTCAGCGCATGCTCGGCGATTTCACGGGCCAGGTTGGGCCCGGACAGCACACCGATCCGTGCTTGCGGTGCGATTTCTTCAAGGATCTCGCTCATCAATTTGAAGGTGTGGGCTTCAATGCCTTTGGTCAGGCTGACGAGCATCTTGCCGCTCAAGCGCTCGGCGTGCGGCACCAGCACCGAACGCAGCGCGCTGGAAGGCAACGCGACGAAACACAGATCGCAGGCGTCCAGTGTCGCCTGTATATCGGTGACAGGCGTCACGGAGGGAAGAATTTTGATGCCCTTGAGGTAACGCGGGTTCTCGCGATTGACCCGAATGGCCTCGGCCTGTTCGGGGTCACGCATCCACTGAAGGACCTGATGTCCGTTTTCGGCCAGCAAATTAGCCACGGCGGTACCAAAACTTCCGCCTCCCAGGACCGCAATCGGGCGCTGATCAGTCATATGCAATCCGTTAATCCATACCAGTGGCAATGTCGGCATTATACGGAGCGGCCCGGTCGCGGCCAGTCCCCGTGTCAAATAGCGACACCGGTAGCAAGAAGACCCATAAATCCGAGGAAAATGCCGGCATCGCGAATGGAAAATTTGCGCGCCTCGGTTAACATGCGCGCCATCAAACGCCAACAGGGATGTGCTGTGTCTCCGGGTTCCCCTTCGCCACACTCGCCACTGGTCCTCGCGCTGATTTTCAGCTCGCCGGTGCTGGGCGACGATTTGTTCCTCGACAGCGAGCCGTTGCCGCAAGTGCTGACGGCCACGCGCCTGAAGCAATCGCCGGCCGCCGTGCCGGGGAGCATGACCGTGATCGACAGCGCGCTGATCACCGCCAGCGGCGCCCGGGACATCAGCGAACTGCTGCGCCTGGTGCCGGGCATGATGGTCGGCAACATCAGCGGCAATCAGGCGGCCGTGAACTACCACGGCACCAATGCCACCGAAGCACGGCGCATGCAAGTGCTGATCGATGGGCGCTCGGTGTATCGCGCCGGTTTGGCCACGGTGGACTGGAGCGATATTCCGGTAGCCATGGAAGACATCGAGCGCATCGAAGTCTTTCGCGGCCCGAACACCGTCAGTTACGGCGCCAATGCCCTGATGGCGGTCGTCAACGTCATCACCCATCGGCCGGCCGACAGCCACGGGACCCGCCTGAAGGTCACCCAAGGCCAGCGCGGCATCAACGATTTTTATGCCAGTCAGGGCGTCGGCTGGAAGGACGGTGATCTGCGCCTGTCGCTGTCCGGCCAACAGGACGATGGATTCGACATCGACCGTACCGGCGCCGACTACCACGACAGTCGCAGCCTCAACCGTTTCAACCTCGCCGTGAGCCAGACGCTCAATGAACGGCAGAGTATCGATTGGCAACTGAATGCCAAGGACGGCACCAACCAGCGCCCTTATACCTATCGACCGGTATTCCCGGGAATTATCCGCGCTGGCGACGATTCCGACGTCACGGCCAAGGACTACGCCGGCTCCTTGCGCTGGAACCTCGACATCAATCCTGACCACAGCCTTTACATCCAGGGCACTGCACAACATTGGGATCGCCAGCAAACCTGGCGCGCCTGTGACGCGGAGATTTCATTCAGCCCGCAGTTGACCGAATTGTGGCAACTCAACCCCAATTACACCGAACGCCTGGCCCGCAATATCACGCGTTTCACCGGCCGTGGTGCGCCGCCCGGTTCGCCGGCCGAACAGGCACTGGCCAATCAGGTTCTCGATCAATGGCGCAATGGCGTCAGCCAGACTGTCTGCGGCGACATCGACCAAAGCACCCGCGAATCGCGCTACGACCTCGAAGTGCAGGACACCCTGAGCCTGTCCGATAGCCTGCGACTGGTCAGCGGCCTGAACTATCGTTACGACCGGGCAGAGTCCGAGACCTACTTTAATGGCACCCTCGATGACACGACCTGGCGGGCGTTCAGCCAGTTCGAGTGGCGCGCTACCGAACACTGGCTGATGCAAGGCGGGGCCATGTTCGAAGATTCCCGGCTGATCGGCCGCTCAGTGTCGCCGCGGGTGGCAGTCAATTACCTGATCAACCCGCGACACGGCTTGCGCGCGGTGTACTCCGAGGCCGTCCGTTCGCCGGACATGTTCGAGAACAACATCAACTGGAGTTATCGGGTCGCCAACCTCAAGCCGGGCGCCTTCGGCCAGTCCAGTGCCCGCTACTTCGTCAAGACCCGTGGCCCCGGCGATCTCGATCAGGAGCACATGCGTTCCCGGGAGCTGGGCTACAACGGCTACTTTGCCGAGCGAGGGATCGCGCTGGATGTGAAGCTGTTTTACGACGAAATCTCCGGCATGATCAGCGAGCCGCTGCGCAACAATCAGTTCATCGCCAGCAACTCGAACAAGTCACGTTTTTCGGGTGCCGAGACCCAGCTCGACTGGCGGGTCGGCAGCCTCGATCGACTGCGCCTGACCTATGCCTATATCGACGTCGACGCGAGTAACCCGCTGGACGCCAGACAGACCGCCCGCAACAGCGGCTCCGCCGGTTGGCTGCGGGACTGGGGCCGGGGCTGGAACAGCGCCCTCTTCTACTATGGAGACGACGCGCTCAACGGATACCGCTTTGAACGGATGGATGCACGCATCGCCAAACGCATCAGCCTGGGCAAGGCCAGCCTGGAACTGGCCGGGGTGCTCCAGCAACGCCTCGACCATCAGCCAACCACCTTCGCTGAAAATCGCTACGATGAGCGTCATGTGATGTATTTCAGCGCGGAGCTGGAGCTCTAGGATGCGGTGTTACCCGGTCTGGAAATCGCCAGTGCTTGGCCGTTTGCTGGCCATGCTATGCCTGCTGTCGGCTGGCCTGCTGAGCAGCCTGACCGGCCATGCGGCGGATATTCTGTTGGCCGGGGCCGAGGACAGCCCTGGCATGCAGGCCTTCACCCAGGCGCTGAGCGAACGACGGCCAAACGACACCGTGCGCTTCCAGGCGCTGGCGAAGTTACCGGCGCCGGGCAATCTGCCCGACAACACCCGCTTGATTCTGCTCGACCTGGCCAGCCTCGACTGGCGCCTGCAGGACTCCGCCGGTCCGGCGACACTGGTGCTGCGGATCAGTCGCCTGCAGGCCCGACAACGCCTGAACGACACTCACCCGCCGCGCCTCTGCCTGTTGTGGAGTGATCCGTCACTGGAGCGGCAGTTGCGCCTGATCAAAGTCCTGCTGCCTCAAGTCAAACGCGTGGGCGTGCTCTACGACAATCACAGTGAGTTCCTGCTCAATGACTTGCGTCGGGCGGCGGGTCCACTGGGCCTTGAAGTCGTCACTCAACGCTGGGAAAACACCCACGACAGTCGCCCGTTGCAGGCATTGCTGAAAAACAGCGACGTGCTTCTGGGGCTGGACGACCCCAACCTGTACAACCCACAAACGGTGAAAAACCTCCTGCTGAGCAGTTATGCACGACAGATCGCGTTGATCGGCCCCAACGCAGGGTTCGTCAAGGCCGGGAGCCTGGCCAGCACTTACAGTGATCAGCACGATTGGCTGACCATCCTCGACGAACTGCTCGACCAGCCAACCTCCACCTGGCCACGTACGCATTACCCGAATCGTTTCAAGGTCGCGAGCAATCCGCAGGTGGCTCGCTCGCTGGGCATCGAAGAGATCGACGAGGCGCTCGTCGCCACATTGCTGGCAGAAGGAGAACGCCGCCCATGACCTTCCGTCGTCGTTGGGACATCAACACCCGTACCCAGCTCATCAGCCTTGGCCCTGCCCTGCTGCTGACGTTGTTGTTGATCAGCTTCTTCACCTTCGTGCGCATCCAGGATTTGCGCCAGGAAATCAATCACACCGGTCAATTGATCGCCAACCAACTGGCGCCCGCCACCGAATACGGCGTGATTTCAGGCAACAGCGAAGTGCTCGAAAGCTTGCTCAAGGCGACACTGGCTACGCCCAATGTGCGCTTTCTGGAAGTTCAGGACAGCGCCAACCGGGTGCTGGTGTATGTCGAGCAACCCTCTGAACACCACAATCGCCCAAAACAAGTTGAAGTGTTCCAGGCCCCGGTGCGGTTGCAGCGGATCGCTTTGCACAACGATTTTTTCCAGGGCAGTAAAACCGCCGCCAACGTGCCGAAAGAGGACTACCTGGGCCGCGTGATCGTCGGTCTGTCCAACGAGGCATTCAGCCAGCGCCAGCAGGAAATCCTGCTCAAGGCTGCGATTCTGGCGCTGTTCGCCCTGTTGTTTACTTTTGTGTTGGCCCGGCGCCTCGCCAGCAGTCTGTCGCAACCGATCCGCGATATCGGCAATGCCGTCAAGGCCATCCAGGAGGGTGACTACAAGACCCCACTGCCCATCGTCGATGACACGGAACTGGGGGCGCTGTCACAACACATCAACAACCTCGCCAGCGGTCTCGAACAGGCCAGCCGTGAACAGCATCAAGCGATGGCGCAGTTGATCCAGACCCGCGAAGAAGCGGAAACGGCCAACAACGCCAAGTCTGACTTTCTGGCCATGATGAGCCATGAACTGCGCACGCCGATGAATGGCGTGCTGGGCATGCTGCAGTTGCTGGAAACCACGGAAATGACCGAGGAGCAGGTCGAGTATGCAGCGTTGGCCTCCGAGTCCACCGAACATCTGTTGAAGGTCATCAACGATATTCTCGATTTCTCGCGCATCGAACGCTCGGAACTGGAGCTGGAACACATTCCGTTCAACCTCGCCGACCTGATCGGCAGCTGTGCCCAGTCGTTCCAGCACAGCGCGGCGCAACGTGGCCTCGATCTGCAACTGAAAATCCCCGACGACATGCGTGCATTGCAGGCCCAGGGCGATCCGACGCGCATCCGCCAGATTCTGGTCAATCTGCTCGGCAATGCGCTGAAGTTCACCGAACGAGGCCGCGTCACCATCGAAGCCCAATGGCAGTCGCTGGATCACGAACTGTTGTGGTTTACCTGCACCGTGCGCGACAGCGGCATCGGCATCCCGTCCGAAAGCCTGGAATTGATGTTCAATGCGTTTCAGCAGGCCGACAGTTCTATTTCGCGGCGCTACGGTGGTACAGGCCTGGGCCTGCCGATTGCCCGCACGCTTGCCGAGCGCATGGGCGGTACCTTGCGCGCTCAGAGCCAGGAAGGCCTCGGTTCGGTGTTCACCCTGGAAATCCCCTTGGCCCTGCATCAACAGACACCGGCCTCGCTGGTCCCGCGCGCGCCGGCCCGCGACAGCCATGGCGAAGGCCGCAACGTGCTGCTGGTCGAAGACAACCTGGTCAACCAGACGGTCATCGAAGCCATGTTGCGCAGCCTGGGTTTCAAGGTCAGCGTTGCTGTCGATGGCGCGCAGGCGGTTCGCAGTGCCGAGAGTCTGATTTTCGAAGCGATCCTGATGGATTGCCGGTTGCCGGTCATCGATGGCTATGAAGCCACCCGACAAATCCGCAAGCTGCCCGGTTGCACTGACCTGCCGATCATCGCCCTGACCGCCAATGCCTTGCAGGGTGACCGTGAAGCCTGTTTATCGGCGGGTATGAACGATTATCTGGCCAAGCCCTTCAAACGGAACGATCTTCAACAGATTTTGCAGCGCTGGGTGCAGTAGTACAGGCCTTTCGACCATCTGTGACTGGCGTGAAAGGCGAAAGTGCGGCAGTCTTAGGCACCTCGACTGGCCCGAAATGGGGCTTGAATAAAAATTTCAGTGCACAAGTGTACATTCATGTCCTTGGTGCTGTGACTTTCACCACAACGCAATAGTCTATGAGTAGGCTACCGATTCGAGGCATGAAGGCTTCGATCGGTCGGGAAGATTTGCCCCACCTGCCGCATGGGACTATTGAGGAGCTCGCATGACCAAACAAAACGCCTTTACCCGGGAAGACCTGCTGCGCTGCAGTCGCGGTGAGCTGTTCGGCCCTGGTAACGCGCAACTGCCCGCCCCGAACATGCTGATGGTTGATCGCATCACCCTGATCAGCGAAGAAGGTGGCAAGTACGGCAAAGGTGAATTGGTCGCCGAGCTGGATATCAATCCGGACCTGTGGTTCTTCGCCTGCCACTTCGAAGGCGATCCGGTGATGCCGGGCTGCCTGGGCCTCGACGCCATGTGGCAACTGGTCGGTTTCTTCCTGGGCTGGCAAGGTTTGCCGGGCCGTGGCCGTGCGCTGGGTTCGGGCGAAGTGAAATTCTTTGGTCAGGTCCTGCCGACCGCCAAGAAAGTCACCTATAACATTCATATCAAGCGCGTCCTCAAGGGCAAGCTGAACCTGGCCATCGCCGACGGTTCGGTCACTGTCGACGGTCGCGAAATCTACACCGCCGAAGGCCTCCGGGTCGGCGTCTTCACCTCCACTGACAACTTCTAAGGGTTATTCGCATGCGCCGCGTCGTTATCACTGGTCTGGGCATTGTTTCGTGCCTGGGCAATGACAAAGAGACCGTCTCCGCTAACCTGCGTGCAAGCCGCCCTGGCATCCGGTTCAACCCGGAATATGCCGAAATGGGTCTGCGTAGCCAGGTTTCCGGCTCCATTGACCTCAACCTTGAAGAACTGATCGATCGCAAGATCTATCGCTTCGTCGGCCACGCGGCGGCATACGCCTACCTGGCCATGAAAGACGCCATCACTGACTCCGGCCTGACCGAAGAGCAAGTGTCCAACCCGCGTACTGGCCTGATCGCCGGTTCCGGTGGCGCATCGACCCTGAACCAGATGGAAGCGCTGGATATCCTGCGCGAGAAAGGCGTCAAGCGCGTCGGCCCATACCGCGTAACGCGGACCATGAGCAGCACCGTTTCCGCTTGCCTGGCCACGCCGTTCAAGATCAAGGGCCTGAACTACTCCATCGCTTCTGCCTGCGCCACCAGTGCTCACTGCATCGGTACCGCCATGGAACAGATCCAGATGGGCAAGCAGGACATCGTCTTCGCCGGTGGCGGTGAAGAGGAGCACTGGAGCCAGTCGTTCCTGTTCGACGCGATGGGCGCCCTGTCCAGCAAGCGTAACGACACGCCGGAACAAGCTTCCCGTGCCTACGACGCCGACCGTGATGGTTTCGTCATCGCTGGCGGTGGCGGCATGGTCGTGGTTGAAGAGCTGGAACACGCTCTGGCCCGTGGCGCAAAAATCTACGCGGAAATCGTTGGCTACGGCGCGACCTCCGACGGTTACGACATGGTTGCCCCAAGCGGCGAAGGCGCGATCCGCTGCATGCAGCAGGCGCTCTCCACTGTCGACACCCCGATCGACTACCTGAACACCCACGGCACTTCGACCCCGGTCGGCGACGTCGCGGAAATGAAAGGTGTGCGTGAAGTGTTCGGTGACAAGGCTCCGGCGATCAGCTCCACCAAGAGCCTGTCGGGTCACTCCCTGGGCGCCGCCGGCGTTCACGAAGCGATCTACTGCATGCTGATGATGGAAGGCAACTTCATTGCCGGTTCCGCCAACATCGACGAGCTGGACCCTGAAGTGGCCGACCTGCCGGTGCTGACCAAGACCCGCGAAAACGCCACCATCAACACCGTGATGAGCAACAGCTTCGGTTTCGGTGGCACCAACGCCACGCTGGTACTGAAGCGTTGGGCAGGCAAGTAATTCCCTGCTGCTGAGCCGCACAAAAAAACGCCCCGACTGGTTCGGGGCGTTTTTTTTGCCTGAATAATGTGGCATCGCAAATCGCTTTTCGTAGGAGCCCGGCTTGCCGGCGATGACATCCTTGAAAACGCCATCGCCGGCAAGCCGGGCTCCTACAGGTATGCATTTCAAGTCGGGAATTCATTAACCCGGAGATGAAGCATTTGTCATGAAACCAAACGCCCTGCGACCGAATGTCGCGGATTGCGTGGGCTGCAGCACTGTTGCCGTTTTTGCAAAAAACCGTTACCAAACTCAGTCGTTTACTTAGCAAGCTACCAAACTCTATAACAGAGTCCTGCACATGCCTTGCTGCAGATAACAGAGATTGGAGCTAGCAGATGACTGTAAAAGTAACTGAACGCGACGATTCACATAAATCCCACGAGGGCGTAGCCGCTGGCATCCGGATCTGGGATGTCCATCAACAAGACCTGTTGGTGGGAATGTTCCACTCCGAAACCGATGCGCAGAACTACAAGGCCGAACTGGAAATACTTGAGCAACGGCGCGAGCTGCGCTCCGCGTAATCACAGCATTGAAAACGACAAACCCCGCCATGAGCGTAATGCTGTTCACTTAAGCGGAGCAGCCTTACGGTCCACCGGAAACCGGGTCTTTGATATCTTCACCGTCCTTGGCCTCGAAGGCCTCGGACGGTGATCCAGAAACATCCCTCCTACACCCGCCCT
>NZ_FYDY01000010.1:22446-171245 GCF_900187435.1 Pseudomonas sp. Irchel s3b5 | reverse complement strand
AGGGCGGGTGTAGGAGGGATGTTTCTGGATCACCGTCCGAGGCCTTCGAGGCCAAGGACGGTGAAGATATCAAAGACCCGGTTTCCGGTGGACCGTAAGGCTGCTCCGCTTAAGTGAACAGCATTACGCCAAACAGGCGGGTTTTTTGTGGGTGCCGGATCAGAAGTAGTACGGGAATTTCAGGCTGAAGGAGAAGTCTGGCGAGTCGTCGGTCAGGCCGATGGCCAGGTTGGGAACGATCGTCAGGTTATCGGTGGCTGCCAGGGTCATGCCGATGTTGAAGTTGGCCGAGTTGTAATCGCTGTTGGAAATCGATTGCCATTCACCACCATCCGGCTTGATCTTGCTCTTGCGGGCGAACTGATCGGTGAACGAGAACGACATACTCATCTTCTCGTTCAAGGCGAATGCAATACCGGCGCCCACCTGCCAGGAATCACCCAGTTTCACGTCGCCAGGCACCTTGGAGTTGACCTGAGGGCTGATGTCGCTGAACGAGTCTTCCATGTTGTAGGTGTAGGCCAGGCTGCCGAACAGCACCGCCGGGTCGAAGGTCTTGACCAGCGAGATACCCGGGGTGATAGCCCAGACACCATTGCCGGTAGGCAGGTCTTCGGGCACCGCAAGGTTATCGTTTGTCGGGTCACTGACCAGTTTGATGCCGTAAGGGTCGTCACCGGTCGGCGCCTTGATGCGCAGGGTAAAGACCGAGTCGGGCCAATTGGCCGATTCGTCCAGAAACTTGTAGGCAAGGCCAACGTTTACATCGCCGATGGTCGGGTCGCGGGTTACGGATGCGTCCGACGACACCGGGCCTGCGCCACCGGCACCGCCGGAGGAGTACGTTGATTCGCGATACACCACGGGGACGTTGATGTCGAACTGCCAACGTTGAGCCACGTTGTAGCGGGCGGTCAGGTCAAGCGTCCAGTTGTCGGCCTTGATGCGGTCAAGGTTGATGTTGCCGAGAAAAATCGAGTCCAGTGCCAGGAAGCCGTTGAGTGTCAGCGCCCGGGTATCGTAATGCGTGTAGGTCAGACCCGTTTCGACGCTGAACTTGCCGCCACCGAAGAAGCCGCTGGCTTCGTCATACAGGTTGGAAACACTTTGCGCAGGCTGCGAATCATCCTTGAGCGATTGGCCGTATGAACTGCCTGTGGTTCCTGGCGCACCGGCGGCTACAGACTGACCTCCCTGGGTCGTTTCGGCAGGGGATTTGGTCAAGCGTTTGGGAACGGGTGTTGCCGGTGTTTCTTCGACTTGGCGAACGCGTTGCTCGAGTACCATCAACGCGTTCTGTTGTGCTTCGTAACGCTGTTTCAACTCCATGAGTTCTTGTTTTAGTGCTTCGACCTGGGGGTCCGATGCTGCGTATAACAATGTTGCCGGAGCCAGGCTACTCAAACAAACGATAGCCCTGAACGTAAAAGACCGGTGCATGGGTAAGCCGTCCCTTCTGACTACATCTGGTGAGACTGAGCGTAGATCAGAATCCGAGAGTGCGAAGACCTTTAAGCTGATCCAGATTACCGTTCACCGAACCGGCTGACGGTACGTTGTCACGCAGCACGACATTAAGGGATGTGAGGTTGCGGACCTGGTTGCCCCCGCCGAGCAACGTGGTGTTCTGCATCAGCCCTCCCTGGGCCAGCCGCTGTACGGAACTGCCCTGGTTGTTGTTGGCCACGATGTTGAACTGCACGCCAGAACCGGTCGAGGACACGCTCAACGAACCTGCGCCATTGCCGCGGACCATCGTTGTGCCTGCGGCCAATACTTCGCCCTGCTGTTGCACGGCGGGTGCCTGGCTACCCTTGGTGACGTTGATATCGACGTCATTGTAGGCGGTGTTACGGTCGCCGGCGGCCCGCACCACTTGAGTGACGCCTTCGATGCTGTTGAGGCCGCTGCCGCCAGTGACGGTACCGGTGCCTGGCGAACCCGTTGAGCCATTACCTTTTTTGTCGATCACCGACACATAGAATTGTGGCGTGATGGTTGATTGTTGAATCTGCATCGTGGACGTTGCCCCGATCACTTCACCGTTGGCATTTTGCCAGGTGCTGGACATCGCGATGCCGAAGCTGATGATTCGACCCGGCATCACATAACGGCCTCGCAAGACCGACAGTTCCTGATCGTTCAGTTCAATGGGCTTGAGCGTCTCTGCCTGGATCGGCAGGCTGGCGGCCAGGCAGATGACGGCAAGCCAGATTGGAGTCTTCATTGAATGCTCCCGGAGCGTCGTGCTCCTTTTTATTAGAAGAAGTCACTTTGGATGAATCCGAAATCCATCAGTTCTGCGTCCTGCACCGGGCCGAAGGTATTGGCGCGGTTCCTGGCGGTCAGCGGCACGGGTGGGTCGAGCAACGCATTGGTCTTGTCGTAGCCCTGACCGATGACGGCAAAGATGATGCCGTTCCAGCCTTTGACAAACTCGTCGACTTTGTAACGTTTATGACCGAGCACCGGATCGCCGATGTATACCCAGCCGTCATGGACTCTCTGCATGACCACAAAATGTTTGTAGCCGCGGACATCCATGAGCACCACAACCGGAATTTTGATCTCGCTCAATGTTGTGTGCGCCACCCGGTAGCCCCGGGCCCGCATGCCAATACTTTCCACGTAGCGTTTCATGTCGAGCATCGAGAAGCCCTGCACGCGGACTAGATCCTGATCGGAGTGCGCGAGCATGCCTTCGATGATCTGTTCTTCATTCACGTCCAGCCAATAGGCCTGGCGCAGAATGGTCGCCAGCGCAGCAGCGCCGCAACTGAAGTCGGTTTTTTGTTGCACAAGGTCCGAAAATTTACGCTCACGTACGCTCTGGATCGGCTTGAACACCACCGCACCACCCGGCAGGACGGAAAGCGGCATCTGTGCAGCCTCGATCACACTGGCCACGCAAAGCAAAAATGCCAAGGCGATAATGCGCATGGTGGGTCCCTTCCCGTTGTGTTGAAAGGCCCCCAAAGAGGGGGCCTCCAGAGTCAACAACTAGAACGAGTTGTTGGAGATGGCCAGCGAGTTGCTTTGTTGGTTGCCCACACCAGCAGCTACGTTGACGCCCAGGTTGCCACTGCCGCCATTCACCGAACCACTCAGGGTTGCAGTGTTGGTCACAGGGTTGGCCCAGCCAGTTGGAGTCAGCACTTGGAGGGAGTAGGTATTACTCAAGTCAAATGAAGTGCTCTCAGTGTAGCTTTTCGCTTTTTCGTACTCAGACTCGGACGATTTGCTGCCTGATTTTTCGTACGACTTGCTGCCCGATTTTTCGAACGACGAGTCATAGGCTTTTGCCCAGGAGGACTCTTTCGATTTCTCGTGCGATGTTTCGACTTCTACGTCCACGTCTACATCAAGCGAAGCGTTCAGCGATGCACCGTTGGTTTTGGATTTGCTGTGTTCATGATGGCCATGAGACCAGCTAGAGCTCTTGGTTGCTTCCACCTCAGCTTCCAGGGAAGCTTCCAGGGAGGCTTTCAAAGAAGCACTCGAGGAGGCGGAGGATTCAGAGCTCTTCGAGCCGCTTGCCTCAAAGCCCTTGGAACCGCTCACGTCAAAGCTCGAGTCACTGGCGACCTCAAAGCTGGAAGACGCGCTTTTTGAACCGCTCAGATTGGAGGACTTATCGTAGTTGGAACTGCCACTGACCGATTTGGTAAATGACAGCGTATCAATGCGGTATGTCCGATCAGCGTTGTTGTTCACGATCAAGCCAGGACCGTTCTGGTCGGCAGAAGCAGTGGCGGTTGCGTTACCGAGTGGAGCATGGGTGTTGGCAATGGCCATGGTGTTTTTCTGCTGGTTAAGGTCACCGCCAGCAATGTTGATGCCCATGTTGCCGCTGCCGCCACTCCCCGAGGCGCTCATTACGGCAGAGTTAGTGCTGCCATAGTTGTTGACCTTGTTATTGTTGCTGTATTGCGTGACTTGAGCGGTAGCCGTGGCAGTGCCGAATACGAAGCTGTTATCCAGGCTGGATTCGGACGCTGCGTTCGCAATGGCGGCGGCGTTGTCCTGCTGGTTGCCAGCGCCTGCTGCTATGTTGACGCCAACGTTGCCGCTGGTGCCAGAGGCGGAGCTGCTCATCTTGGCGTCGTTGCGGGTTCCTTCGTTAAGGATGCGGTTGCCGGTACTGCGTTGTTTATCGTACGCATTTGCAGTCGCGCTGATAGAGATCACTGTAGGGTCAGGTGGGTTGTTGCCATTGCCGTGACCGTTACCGTGCCCGTTGCCGTGCCCATTGCCATGGCCGTTACCGTGGCCATTGCCGTGGTTACTGTGGCCATTACCATGGCCGTTGTCGTCTTCGTTGTTGGTTTGCCCAGCGTGTACAGCAACAGCCATGACCGCAGCAATTGCGAAAACCAGAGGCTTGATTGCCATCGAAGGTTTCATGGTGATTCTCCGTACTTATTTTTTAGGTTAAGTGTTGTAACTACCTTTTTTTTGGGTCAATCCACGACCCGTACGCTTAGGGTGTTGGCCGTTCGGTTTCCCACCCCGGCGCTCTGATTCAACTGAATTACCCCGCGGCTACCTGTGAAAGCCTGGTCACTTGTGGTGACCTGGCGATAGCCTGGTGCAGAAGCAGTTGGATCGGAGTTGTTGAGCAGCGCCACGTTCTGTTGCATGAGGACGCTGTCATCGATACTTTGCGGCTGGCTGCCGATGCTGATTCGCAGTGCATTGGCTTGCTGGTTGCTGGCGCCCGCGCTCTGGTTCACGCCCAGTACGCCGTTGCCGTGACTGAAGGAATCGCCCTTGATACTGGATTGGGCATCGATCGCGGGGTCGACATGGCTGCGCAGGCGTTGGCGAATCTGGGTGGTCGCGCTGGCTCCATGGCCAATGGCGATGGCCCGGGCATTGGCCTGTTGCTGCTGATCGCCCGCTGCCTGGTTGACTGTGAGGTTGCCTTGGTAACGCATGCCCGAGTCATCAATGTTGGCGTTATTGATGACGGGAGGTTGGGCAAAGGACGAAGCGCTGCAAAACATGGCGAGAATCAGCAACGTACGATTCATCTCAACGGTCTCCCGTCAGGATTTTCAGAGCGCCCAGGCCTTGCTGGACGTTTGAATTGACCATGTTGGCAATGCCGCTGCCGGAATTTCCCGAACGTCCGGAGGGCATGTTGGCGAGCTGGGTCTGGTTGGTGATATTGCCGCCCAGATTGTTGGTGCCTTGGGTGACCAGTTGAGTGATGCCTGAACCGCTGGCAACGCTGGCAAAATCCCCGTCACTCAACTCGTTCGTTTGAGCAAGAATCTGTTTCGACGGGTTGGCATTGACGGTGGTGGGGCTTGGGTCGGGCACGAGCGGTGGAATCACCGCGTTACGCGTCTGGACGTCACGCTTGATTGTGATGATGCCATTGTCAGCCTGTACGGGCAGGCAGACCGTTAAGCTCATTGCGCATCCGATCAGCAAGAAGCTAAAGATGCTGCTATCGAGTTTCCCCACGGCGGCAATTCCTTCTGTAAGTGGAACGCTGGCCCTATTCAGCGTTGCAAGTGCAGAGAGCAGAAGGTGTGCCGCTTTTTGTTTTTCTTTTAAGAACAGTGGGTTGGCTTGGAGTGGTGAAGTGGTTAAAAAGATTTTGTAACGCCACTGAGACAGCGCTACGCAAAAAACGCCCGCCCATGTTGGCGGCATTGCTTGCTAAGGGGGGTGAGGGCAGGCTGTATCAGAGGATTTACACTATCTTGCAAGAGTGCTCGGGACGCTCTGTCTCGCGGCTTTCGACAGAGGTTGGTGTATCAGGAATGGACATTTTCTTCAGGGCGCTGTCAGGCCTTGAGCAAGCGTGCCACCGCCTCGAATGCCGCGTCCTTGCGCTGTTTCCAGTCACCTTGCAGTACCTGGCAAGGCTGGCAATGCAGTTCAAGCCATTGGTGACTGGCCTGGAAAAATGCCTGACGTTCTGCCAGTTGCGGTTGGCAACGTTGCCCGTCGTCATGCCACGCGACGGTTTCAGGGCTCAACAGCAAATGCAGATCGTAGTGCCGTGCCAGCAGTGCTTGCTCGATCCACGGCGGGCAATCGCCGAACAATGTGCGACTCCAGAGAATATTACTCAGGAGATGCGTATCGAGAATCAGCAGCGGTGGCTGCTTGGCGCGTGCTTGATCTTCCCAAGTCAGCTGGCCTTGTGCTATCGGCGAGATGTCTTCATAGCACGTTAGTCGGGATTCACGTTCGATGAAGTGCCGAACGTACTCGCCGACCAATATGCCGCCGAAATTGGCGTGAATCTCACTCGAAAGCCAGCTTTTACCGCTGGATTCCGGGCCTGCCAGCACCAAAACCTTCATGGGCACAGCAGCGGGTCGCTGCGCCATGTGCGCCAGCCTTGAATGGCCAGCAGGGTGAACAGGCCATACAGGGCCGCCGTCAGGTACATCCCCTTGTACAAGAACAGGCCGACAAAAATAACGTCCAGGACAATCCAGAGCGGCCAGCACTGCACGCGTTTTTGCGCCATCCACCATTGCGCCACCAGGCTGAACGCCGTGAGGGCCGCATCGAGCCAGGGCTGGGCGGCGTCGGTCCAGTGCGCCATGGCGGCGCCCAGCAACAAACTGCCGATCGTGCCGAGAGCGAGGCCCGACGCCACGGCTTGCCCGCCCAGCCGGCTGACCTCGCGACCTTGATGCGACTGGCCTGCGCGCGTCCACTGCCACCAGCCGTAAAGCTGCAAAGCGGCGTAGACAACTTGCAGCAGCATGTCGGAATACAGCTTCACCTCAAAAAAAATCCAGCTGTAGATCAGCACCATGACCAGGCCAATCGGCCAGCACCAAGGGTTCTGTTTGACCGTCAACCAGACGGCAATGACGCCGAGGGTGGCGGCAAACAGTTCAAGCCCTGACATGAAGGTTCCTTGGGGAAATCGAAGAGGGGGCGGATTGTAACCGGATTGGCGTGGGGATGGCTGTGGTGCGAATAAGCCGTTCCATCCTGTAGGAGCGAGCTCGCTCGCGATGGTCTTGAGAGCGCCGCGTTTAAACAGCAAACACGCGTTATCGTTGACGACCATCGCGAGCAGGCTCGCTCCTACACAACAGCGAGGGGTTACACGCGGAACTGCTTGAGCAACCCGTTCAACTGTTCGCTCAACGCCTTGAGGCGAACGCTCGACGCACTCGACTGCTCGGCCGCCAATGCCGTGCTATGGGACAACCCGGCCGCCTGAGTCACGTTCTGGTTGATGTCCTCGACCACATGGGCCTGTTGCAGCGTCGCACTGGCGATGGATGCGTTCAGGCCATTGAGGTTGCGCAGCGCCTGGCCGATGGCATGCAGGCTTGCACCGGCCAGGCCAGCCTGTTCGATGGTCAACTGCGAGGCCCGGCTGCTGTCGCCGATCACCTTGACCGCGGCTTCAGAGTGGCTTTGCAAACGCTCGATCATCGACTGGATTTCTGCCGTGGATTTCTGCGTGCGCTGGGCCAGCAAGCGAACTTCGTCGGCCACCACGGCGAAACCGCGACCTTGCTCACCGGCCCGTGCGGCTTCAATCGCCGCGTTGAGGGCCAGCAGGTTGGTCTGCTCGGCGATTGAGCGGATGACTTCCAGCACACTGCCGATCTGGGTGCTTTCAGCCGCCAGGGTACGCATCACGTCCACCGCCTGGTCGATGGTGGAGGACAAGGTGTCGATCTGCTTCAGGCTGCCTTCGATATTGACCTGGCCTTGTTGCGCCTGCGCCTCGGCGTCGCGCATTTCGCTGGCGGCGTGCTCGGCATTTTTCGCCACGTCCTGCACCCCGTAGGTGACCTCGTTGATGGCCGTGGCAACCAGTTCCATTTGCTCGGATTGCTGCTGGCTGCGTTGTTGTGCCTGGGCGGCGTCGTTGCCCAACTCAGTGGAGGACTGGCCCAGCGCACCGGCGGATTCCTGAAGCTCGCCGATCACTCGGCGCAGCTTGGCGGTGAAGGCGTTGAAGTGCCGGGCCAGTTGCGTGACTTCGTCCTGGCCATGGGTGTCGAGGCTGCGGGTCAAGTCGCTTTCGCCACTGGCAATGTTGGCCATGGCGTTCACCGCTTCCTGCAATGGGTGGACGATGCTGCGGGCGATCAGGATCACCAGCAACGCCATGAACAGCGCAATGGCCAGACCAATCGACGTGGCTTTCCACACCTGGCCGTAGAATTCGGCCTGCATGTCATCGATGTAAACGCCCGAGCCGATGACCCAGCCCCAAGGCTCGAACAGTTTCACGTAGGAGGTTTTTTCCACCGGGGCATCGGCGCCCGGTTTCGGCCAACGATAGTTGACGATACCGGCGCCACTGGATTTGACCACCGCGACCATTTCGTTGAACACGGCAAACCCATCCGGGTCGCGGATCGCCGAGAGATTCTGCCCATCGAGTTTCGGGTTGGCCGGATGCATGATCATCACGGGCGTCAGGTCGTTGATCCAGAAATAATCGTTTTGGTCGTAACGCAGGCCGCGGACCGCCGTCAGGGCTTGTTTCTGCGCCGCGTCACGACTGAGCGTGCCGGCGGTTTCGAGGCTGTGGTAATAGCTGAGGACACCGCTGGCGGTCTGCACCACGTGTTGGGTTTTCTCTGCCTTGGCGTGATACAGGTCATTGTGGATCTGCTTGAGCATCAACAGGCCCAAGGTCAACAGCATCATTACGGCCACGATCAGGATGAGCCACAAGCGGCGGCTGATCGACATATTGCGCAAGCTGTTCATACCCCATTCACTCCATTTTCTTGTTCTTGTAGTAAACCCGCGCCAGCATCCAATCACACCTTGCCCCATGGACCTATGCGACCTGTGTCGAATAACGCCGCAGCGTTTATCGGGCTTGTCTGATAGGATTTCGGCCCCGCAGGGGAAAACCTGAATCGCACTGGAACTTTACGGTTTTGCGGGAATAGAGACGCGTGGGATTTCAGCCACGCCGATCGCAATCAACGCTTTGAAAAAATACTGACGGGGCATGCCGGTGCGCATTGCCTTTTGGGGGATTGATGGATCTTTGGACTGCCTTTTCGGCGTTGATACTTGGGGTTGTAGAAGGGCTGACCGAGTTTTTGCCCATTTCCAGTACGGGCCACCAGATCATCGTGGCCGACTTGCTCGATTTCGGTGGCGAGCGTGCGATGGCCTTCAACATCATCATCCAGCTGGGTGCGATCCTGGCGGTGGTCTGGGAGTTTCGGCGCAAGATTTTCGACGTGGTCATCGGCTTGCCGACCCAGCCAAGCGCTCGGCGTTTCACCGCGAACCTGCTGATTGCCTTCCTGCCGGCCGTGGTCCTGGGGGTGATATTCGCCGACCTGATCCACGAGTACCTGTTCAACCCGATCACCGTGGCCAGTGCATTGGTCGTGGGCGGGATCATCATGTTGTGGGCCGAGCGCCGTCAGCATGAAGTACACGCCGAAACGGTCGACGACATTACCTGGAAGGACGCCCTGAAAGTCGGCTTCGCCCAGTGCCTGGCGATGATTCCGGGGACTTCGCGTTCGGGCTCGACCATCATTGGCGGCCTGTTGTTCGGTTTGTCGCGCAAGACCGCCACCGAGTTTTCGTTCTTCCTGGCGATGCCGACCATGGTCGGTGCCGCGGTGTACTCGGGTTACAAGTACCGCGGCCTGTTCGTTCCGTCTGACTTTCCAGTGTTTGCGATTGGCTTCGTCACGGCGTTCATCTTCGCGATGATCGCCGTGCGTGGCTTGCTCAAGTTCATTGCCAGTCACAGTTATGCGGCGTTCGCCTGGTATCGCATCGCGTTCGGCCTGTTGATCCTGGCCACCTGGCAGTTCGGCTGGGTCGACTGGACCGCCGCCAAGCCATGAATGACTCCCGCACGCGCAACAATCCCGGGCGTCAGCCTGGTGGGCAGATTCGCAATCCGCGATTGAAATGGCTGGTGTTCGCGATCGTGTGCGCGTTGCCGCTGTGGGGGTCGGTGTCGTTATGGCTGCGTGGGGTTTCTCTGATTCCGCTCGCAGCCTATGGCTTTTTCAGCGTCCTGGCGTTCGCGCTGTACTGGCGTGACAAGCGCAAAGCCCTCGCGAATCAATGGCGCACACCGGAGAACGTTCTGCATGCGCTGGAGTTCGCCGGGGGCTGGCCCGGCGCCTTGCTGGCCCAGCAGGTGTTTCGTCACAAAACGCGCAAGGTCTCGTTTCAACTGGTGTTCTGGATCATTGTGGTGCTGCACCAGGTGTTCTGGATCGACCTGTTGTTCCTTGGTGCACACCTGTTCGCCTTGTCCTGATCGGCAAGGCGCTACAGCAATAGCCCGACTTGCGTACGCTTGGGCAGTTTGCTCACCACCAATTGGTGGGAACGTTGCAGCAAGCCTTGAAGCTCTTCGCGGCCCAGCGGGTAGGGCGGTTCCATGATGATCCATTGGGCGCGCGCCAGATAAGGCGCCGGATGGATTCCCGGGCGGTCGCAATGGCCGAGAAACAGGTCCTTGTCGACCTTGAACGCCAGGGACGATCCCCTTAGGCCCTGCAAGGCGAACATCTTGTTGCCGGCAATCGAAAACACCCGCACGCCACCCCATTTGTAATCCTCCCGCGCCCCGGGCAGGGCCAGGCAGAATGCCGCGACATCCGCTTCGCTCATGCGTCCAGCCTTCATAACAATCGCTCTCCACAGGCATTGAAGGATTCGACCAAATGATCGATCCAGGCGCGTACGGCGGGCATCACGCCGCGTCGATGAGGGTAGACCGCTTGCAACCACCCGCCAGGTAACGACCATTCGGGCAACAATTGCACCAGTGAACCGCTGGCCAGCTCCTGTTCGCAATACATCATCGGCAACATCGTAAAGCCGAGGCCGGAGAGGGTGCTGGCCTTGCGCACGATAAAGTCATCGATACCCAGGCGTGCTTCCATTGCGAGTTCGAAGCTTTTGCCTTTTTGGTCCAGTAAACGAATGTGCACCATGCGATCGGCTTCAAGCGCACCGAGTACCGGGATGCTTTTCAGGTCTTCGGGGTGGTTGATCTCGCGGCCTTGCAGGAACTCGGGACTGGCGACCATCAGCGTCTGCGCCTGACGCAGACGGCGGGTGACCAGCAACGGGTCTTCGTCGCCCAGTTCCCGCACGCGCAAGGCGACGTCGATGCCTTCGTTCACAAGATCGACCCGTCGGTTGAGCAACATGACCTCCAGTTGGACTTGCGGAAACCGTTCCAGAAAGTCGCTGATCACCCCCGGCAATATTTCATGGGCCAGTCCGACGGGGCAGGACACCCGCAATCGTCCACGGGGTTCGCTGGACATACTCGCCACGGCCTCGTCGGCCATTTCCGCTTCCAGCAGCATGGCCTGACAGTGCCGGAGGTAGCGCTCGCCTACGGCCGTCAGCTTCAACTGGCGGGTGGTACGTTGCAGCAAGCGTGCGCCCAGGCGTTCTTCAAGTTCGGCAATACGGCGCGACAGTCGCGACTTGGGGATCCCCAGCAAACGTCCGGCCGCCGCGAAGCCACCGGCTTCCACGACCTTGGCGAAGTAATAGAGGTCGTTTAGGTCTTGCATGAGGGTTACCTGATTGTTCTATACATGGGACGAACTATCGCATTGTTGCCATCTAATCAGCTATTGGTTTGTTCTGTAGGATTGTCTCCATCAGATCGCCTTGTAGCGATCCTCACTTGGAGATCCCACATGAAATTGCTGCATATCGATTCGAGCATCCTTGGTGACAATTCGGCTTCCCGTCAGTTGAGCAGCGAAGTCGTCAAAGCCTGGCAGGGTGCCGAGCCAAGCGCCGTGGTGACTTACCGTGACCTCGCCGCTGACGCCATCAGCCACTTCTCTGCCACGACCCTGGTCGCTGCCGGCACCACCGCTGAACTGCGCAACGCCGCTCAACAGCACGAAGCCGACCTGAGCGCCCAGACCCTGGCCGAATTCCTCGCCGCCGACGCCGTGGTGATTGCAGCGCCGATGTACAACTTCACCATCCCGACGCAATTGAAGGCCTGGATCGACCGCATTGCCGTTGCCGGCCAGACGTTCCGTTACACCGAAGCCGGCCCTGAAGGCCTGTGCGGTGGCAAGAAAGTCGTGATTGTTTCGACCTCCGGTGGTATTCACGCCGGTCAGGCGACCGGTGTTGCCCACGAAGACTATTTGAAAGTGCTGTTCGGCTTCATCGGCATCACCGACATCGAAATCGTTCGCGCCGAAGGCCTGTCTTACGGTGACGACGTTCGCAGCAAGGCGATGAGCGCTGCCCATACGCACATCAGCGAGCAATTGTTCGCAGCGGCGTAAGGCTTCAGTAAAGAAGCAGAGCCGTTCAGGCAAAGCCCAAAAAACTCTGTATTCTGGATGCGCAAGCACCAGATGCGGAGTTTTTTGTTTCTGGGCGTTGCGGATTTTGGCCTGAGTTATGCACTCAAGGGTCAGCGTCTCCGTTCGGGTAACAAGGTGGGGCATCCCATGGTGCGTCTTTGTGCAACATTGCTGATCTGCTTGTTCGGCAGCCTGATAACGGTGCACGCCGCGCCTGCGCCGCATCTGCACTGGAGCGTCGGCTACCATGAAATGAGCTTTCTCGATCCCCTGGACCTGCAGCCGATGCGCGCCATCGCGTTCTATCCTTCCAGCGACCGGGAGCACACCAGCCAACTCGAGGGTTACACGGTCGAAGCCGGGGAGGACACCAAAGTCGCCATCGGCCGCTTTCCGATGCTGATGCTTTCCCACGGCAACACCGGTACGCCGCTGGCCTTGCACGATCTGGCGACATCACTGGCGCGCAAAGGGTTTGTGGTGGTGGCGGTGATCCATCCCGGTGACAACTCCAAAGACCACAGCCGACTCGGTACCTTGAGTAACCTTTACGGCCGGCCGATCCAGATTTCCGAAGCCATTACCGCGACCTTGGGCGACCGCATGCTCGCGCCTTTCGTCCATGCCGATCAGGTGGGCGTCATTGGTTATTCGGCGGGTGGCGAGACGGCATTGATTCTTTCCGGTGCGACCCCGGATCTGGATCGCCTGCGGCGTTATTGCAAAGAACGCCCGGATGATCGCGATGCCTGCAATACCCAAGGCGAGCTGATTGTCGATCGCGATGACTTGCAACCCGTCGCAGATCCACGGGTCCACGCCCTGATGTTGATGGCACCCTTGAGCCTGAAGTTTGGCCGCCACACCCTGGCCGACGTGCGCGTGCCGGTGCTGCTTTACAGTGGCGATGGCGACAAATTGGTGGCGGTGGATAAGAATGCCGCCGCGCTAGCGCGCAAACTGCCTGTAGCGCCAGACTTCAAATTATTGGCCGGGGCAGGGCACTTCGTGTTCATGGCGCCGTGCAATGATGAGCAAATCGTGATCATGCCTGCGCTGTGCACCGATGCCGATGGCGTCGACCGCGAAGACATTCACCGCAACCTGATCTCCGAGGCCGGACGCTTTTTCTCGCGCACGCTGGGTAAAGCGACTCGGGCCGGGATGCAGACTGCGGACCAGTAATTCACACATGCCCCTTGTAGGAGCGAGCTTGCTCGCGATGGGGCCATCACATCCAACATTGGTGTCGACAGATACTCCGCCATCGCGAGCAAGCTCGCTCCTACAGAGGTCAGTACCAAGTCTTACGTCATCGAACGCCGTTTGAGCAGCAGCGTCAGGCCTAATCCCGTCACCGACAACAACGCCGCGCTGAAGAAAATCCACGAATACCCGAAGTTCAGCGCCACCGCGCCCATCAGCGGGCCGGCAATCGCCAATGCCAGATCAAAAAACACCGCATAAGCACTCAACCCCGCGCCGCGACTGGAATTCGGTACCTGCTTGATGGCTTCGACGCCCAGCGCCGGGTACACCAGCGACAGGCCGAAACCGGTCAGGCCGGCACCCAGCAATGCGTACCCGGTCGAAGGGGCTAGCCAAAGCAGCGCCAGGCCAACAGTCTCGATACACATGCAGGCAATGGCCGATGAGAATCCGCCAAAGCGGCTGATGCTGGAAATGAACAGCAGCCGCGCCAGGATGAAACACACCCCGAATACCGTCAGGCAGTAAGCCGCACCGCTCCAGCCACGACTGACGTAATACAAAGTGATAAAGGTCGTCAGGGTGCCGTAGCCGATGGACGCCAGGCTCAGGCTCGCGCCAAACGGTGCAATGCGCCCGAACACGGCCCAGAACGGCAGGCGCTCACCGCGAATCACCGGCACTGATGGTTTGTTGCGGATCAGCAGCAGTGCGGCCAGCGCCAGCAGCGACAGTGCGATCCCTAGGCTGGAAAACCCGAGTTGCCCGACCATCACCACACCCAACGGCGCACCGATGGCAATCGCGCCATAGGAGGCAATGCCGTTCCAGGAAATCGACCGCGCCGTGTGTTCCGCGCCGACCTGGCCCATGCACCAACTGATGGTGCCGACGCCGATCAAACCTTGGGCGATTCCGAGCAGCAGGCGCCCGGCGATGAGGATCAACAGGCTGAACAGTGGAAAGCCTTGCAGCAAGGTCGAGAGCAACGTCAGCGCGCCACTCAACACAATCCCGGACAAACCATAAATGATGGCGCGCTTGGTGCCGACGTTGTCCGACATACGCCCGGCCATGGGGCGGCTCAGCAGGGTGGCGAGGTATTGGGAGCCGATGGTCAACCCCGCGACGATGGCGCTGAACCCGAGCTGGTCATGGACATAACCCGGCAACACCGCAATCGGCAGTCCGATGCAAAGGAAGGCAATAAAGGTATAGAAGACGATAGAGACGATCTGCAGGGTGATCGCCAGGGAGCTTTGCGGAGGCGCTTGCTGCACAGACATGTGAACTCTTTCGCGGGCGGCGTTGGGAGAGTTGCATCTTGGCTTGGCGTTGAATTAAAAGAAAGCAGGCTAACGATCAAAAGATCGCAGCCTCTTAATGCAAAAAGCCCCGTCACGAAGACAGGGCTTTTCACTTGAAGCTTGCAGCTAAACGCTTGTAGCTGCTTTAGAACACCACACCCTGGCTACGCAGGTAGTCATCGTAGGTGCCGCTGAAGTCGGTCACGCCATTCGGGCTCAGCTCGATGATGCGGGTGGCCAGGGACGATACGAACTCACGGTCGTGGCTGACGAAGATCAGCGTGCCCGGGTAGTTTTCCAGCGCAAGGTTCAGCGCTTCGATGGATTCCATGTCCAAGTGGTTGGTCGGTTCGTCCATCACCAGTACGTTCGGCTTTTGCAGGATCAGCTTGCCGAACAGCATGCGACCTTGCTCACCACCAGAGATGACTTTGACCGACTTGAGGATCTCGTCGTTGGAGAACAGCATGCGGCCCAAAGTGCCACGGATGATCTGCTCGCCCTGGGTCCACTGGCCCATCCAGTCGAACAGGCTGACATCGTCTTCGAAGTCATGGGCGTGGTCCTGGGCGTAGTAGCCCAGTTCCGCGCTTTCGGTCCACTTCACGGAACCGGCGTCCGGGGTCAGCTCGCCCATCAGGGTGCGCAGCAGGGTGGTCTTGCCGATACCGTTCGGACCGATGATCGCCAGGCGCTCGCCGGCTTCGACGGTGAAGCTGAAGTTCTTGAACAGGGTCTTGCCGTCGAAGCCCTTGGACATCTGCTCGATGGTCACGGCCTGGCGGTGCAGCTTCTTGGTCTGTTCGAAACGGATGAACGGGCTCACGCGGCTCGATGGCTTGACCTCGGCCAGCTGGATCTTGTCGATCTGCTTGGCACGGGAGGTGGCCTGCTTGGCTTTCGAGGCGTTGGCCGAGAAGCGGCTGACGAACGTCTGCAGTTCGGAGATCTGGGCTTTCTTCTTGGCGTTGTCCGACAGCAACTGCTCGCGGGACTGGGTGGCCGCGGTCATGTACTCGTCATAGTTGCCCGGGAACAGGCGCAACTCACCGTAGTCCAGGTCAGCCATGTGGGTGCACACGCTGTTCAGGAAGTGACGGTCGTGGGAAATGATGATCATGGTGCTGTTACGCGCCTTGAGAATCGTTTCCAGCCAGCGAATGGTGTTGATGTCCAGGTGGTTGGTCGGTTCGTCGAGCAACAGCACTTCCGGATCGGAGAACAGTGCCTGAGCCAGCAACACACGCAGCTTCCAGCCTGGAGCGACTTCGGACATCGGGCCGAAATGCTGTTCCAGGGGGATACCCAGGCCCAGCAGCAGTTCGCCGGCGCGGGATTCGGCGGTGTAGCCGTCCATCTCGGCGAATTCGGTTTCCAGCTCGGCCACGGCCATGCCGTCTTCTTCGCTCATTTCCGGCAGCGAGTAGATGCGGTCGCGCTCGGCCTTGACCTTCCACAACTCTTCGTGACCCATGATCACGGTGTCGATCACGGTAAATTCTTCGTAGGCGAACTGGTCCTGGCGCAATTTACCCAGGCGCACGTTAGGCTCGAGCATGACCTGACCACCGGAAGGCTCGAGGTCATCACCCAGAATCTTCATGAAGGTCGACTTGCCGCAACCGTTGGCACCGATCAAGCCATAACGGTTGCCACCGTTGAATTTGACCGAAACGTTTTCGAAGAGCGGCTTGGCGCCGAACTGCATCGTGATGTTAGCTGTGGAGATCAATTACTTTACCTATCAATGGGTTGCGAGCCGCGCATTTGGCGTTTTGGCCATTCCTGGGGCATTTTGTAGCTGTTCCATCTCGCCCCAGTCGCCGCTAGCGTTCAACCAGCGCGCATAAGTCGAGAGCAGCATCTGGACGCTGTGTCCGAGCTGTTGGGCAATAAAGGCGGGATTCATGCCAGACATTGTGCATATTGTCGCATAAGTATGACGGCAGTTGTACGGCGGCCGATAACGGATCATCAGCTTCTTTAACGCGCAGCCCCATTGCTTGTGCCGGTTTGACGTCTCTATTCAGACATTCGGCGAGTGTTCGAGGGTTTTCATTTTAAGACGCTGGGAGGTCTGTTTTGATTGTGCGAGCCAAGGATCTTGGAAGCGGAGCAATACGGGGGCACCGGCGAGGTGTCGGTCCTTTGTCGTAGGTTGCTGTGAATCGCTGATTAATGGCCGTTGCGCACGTCTTCGATAAACTGCAGCGCGTCAGCCCTGCGCTCAGTAGAACAGCCAGCGCGCTTCACCAGTGATTTAGAGTACTCATAGTCATCATCAACCAAGGTGCGCAGTACACTCACGCACAGCAGGATCTCATCATCGTAGTTGTCCTGGAGCGTTCGATACTGCGCCTCCAGTTCGGCAATATACGCCTGCAACTGCTGGTAGATTTGTTCGTTCTGGCTCATGGCGGGGGCTTTCGTCAAGTCAGCTTGAGTATTTCACTTAGCCTAGTCCAGTGGCCCGCGCCGTGGAGCTTTTTTTTATTGGTTCCGGGTGCGGCACCGAAGCGCGCGATTGGCAGTGTTCACGCTATACATTTCTTTCAGTTCATACGCTTCGTGCAACTGCATGAACTCTCGTTGTGATTGCGCCGCAACGCCCCTCAACCTGGCGTTAGGCGCCGTTTGGATCGAAAACTGCCTTAAGTGAGCGACCGCTCCTGGCCGTTTTTTGCCCGTGGTGAGCGGCAGAAAACGGCCATTACGTTGATTGCAGGTTCAGCGCAGGTGCACGTAGGTGCCCGGCGCAGCCTCCGCAGGGGCATATTTCCTGTTGCCCAGTTTAGCGGGAGCTTTTTTGCGATCGCCTGAGCGAGCCTGCAGCCAGGCCAGCCAGTGAGGCCACCACGAGCCTGCCTGTTTACTGGCCGCTTCCATCCAGTCCTGAGCGTCTGCGGGCAGGTCGCTGCCCGTCATGAAGCGCGCCTTTGGGTTGCCCGGCGGGTTGAGGATGCTCTGGATATGCCCGCTGTTAGACACCACGAACTCGCCCTGACCACCAAACAGATGCATGGAACGGTAGCAGGCGTCCCACGGGGTGATGTGGTCGGTCAGGCCTGCTATGCAGTAGTAGTCACTGGTGACCTGACTCAGGTCTATCGGTGTGCCGCAGACCTCCAGGGCGCCGGCACGGGCGAACGGATTGGTCTGGTACATATCAATGAATTCGCCGTGCAGATTGGCAGGCAGGTTGGTGGTGTCGTTGTTCCAATAGAGGACATCGAATGCCGGTGGCTCGTTGCCGAGCAAGTAGTTGTTGATCCAGTAATTCCAGATCAAGTCATTAGGGCGCATCCAGGCGAAGACCTTGGCCAGTTCGCGGCCCTCCAGCACGCCCGCCTGATAGGAACGGCGCTTGGCGGCTTCCAGGGTTTTCTCGTCGGCGAACAGCCCGACCTGGGTGTCGGGGCGAATGTCCAACATGCTGACGGCCAGGGTAAAGGCATTGATCTTTTTTTCGTCCAGGGCGGCATAGTGACCCAACAGCGAGGACATGGTGCAGCCTCCGGAACACGCGCCGAAGGTGTTCAGGTCGGCGCTGCCGGTAATCGCAAGCACTGCGTCGATCGCTTCCTTCAGGGCTTCTACATAGCTGGAGAAGCCCCACTCGCGTTGTGCCTTGCCCGGATTGCGCCAACTGATAGCGAACGTCTGGATACCGCTGTCGAGGAGAAAACGGATCAGGCTTTTCTCCGGCGTCAGATCGAACAAGTAAAACTTGTTGATCTGTGGCGGCACCACCAGCAATGGACGCGCCTGCACTTGCTCGGTACGAGGTTTGTACTGGATCAACTCCAGCACTTCATTGCGAAACACCACCGCACCGTCGGTGATGCCCAGATTGTGGCCCACTTCGAACGCCGTCTTGTCGACCTGGCTGGGCATGCCGCCGTTTTCGATGAGGTCATGGGTCAGCTGCGAGAAACCATCCAGAATGCTCTTGCCGCCGGTTTCAAAGAAACGCTTGAGCGCTGCCGGGTTGGCCAGGGTGTTGGTCGGCGCCATCGCCTGGGTCAGCAGGCCAATGACGAACTGACCACGTTGAGCGTCCTGTTCGCTGAGGTTGCTCGTGCTGATCCAGTCGTTCATTTCCTGGCACCAGGCCAGATAAGTCTGCATGTAGCGCCGGTAAAGCGGGTTGCGCTGCCAGGTCTGCTCGTCGAAACGTTTGTCTCCCGCCGCAGGTGTGAATTGCGAGCGGTTGAGCAGGACATTTTTCAGCTCAACGCCGAATGCCGCCATATGCTTGGCACTATGCACCGGTTGCTTCAACACTTGTCGCAGGACCATGCGGGCGGTGCCGAGCAGATCACGCCCGCGAGGACCGAACGCTGGGTTCAGGCTCAACGTGTGCAACGCAGCTTGCTGGGAAAGGTCTTTATTTTTCTTGTTCATTTTGACACCCGGTAAGGCACCCAAGGCGGGGCCCGGAAGTTATATGGCTACTGGCAAGCGACCGAGCAACATGCCGGTCGGGCGGGCCGCAGAAAGGCAGGGCTCGCCACTCAGAACTTCAGGAGCATATAGATGGGGCGGCGGCCGACATTTCATTTGGCGACAACGCTTTTTCTATTCATGACAATCCATGACCTTTGATCCGGGAGTGTGCAAGGCGTTGGTGCCAGGAACCCATCTGGCTCTTAGCCGATAAGGCGTCGAGGTCTGCGCGACGCAATGGCTGTACAAGAGGATAGATTTTCAGCGTTTCAGGTTAACTATTGGTTACAAATTGTGGCTAAGATGCCATCTATCAGCCCGGTGCCGGATGACGGCGAGGCTCAACGGCGTACTGCGGGACGCTGTTCGAATTCAGTCACTGCACAAGACCCGACGGCATACCGGCCAAAAAGGGGCGCAGTTTGTTCACCTCTGACGTGTGACGATTCCGTGAAAATCATCATTGCCGTTATCTACGTTGTATCGATTGCGTATGTTCATCTGCGGGGACGAGTGCGGCATAAACTCGGGCGTCAGCTCAGCGATCATTCGACGTTTCTGGCGCCGATCAATTGCTTCCTTTACCTGTTTTCGAAGATCCCCAACAAACCCTACCTCGATCCGGCCGACTTCCCTGACCTGAGTCCATTGCAGGTCCATTGGGAAGAAATTCGTGCCGAAGGTCAGAATTTGCTTCGGACCGGGGAAATCAAGCGTTCAAACCAGTATGACGATGTCGGGTTCAACTCGTTCTTCAAGACCGGCTGGAAACGCTTCTATCTCAAGTGGTACGGCGACAGTCACCCGTCAGCCATGAAACTTTGCCCGCGCACCACGGAGCTGGTGCAAAGCATCGGTTCGATCAAGGCGGCGATGTTCGCCGAGTTGCCTCCGGGTTCCAAACTGGTGCGCCACCGTGATCCGTATGCCGGTTCCTACCGCTATCACCTGGGCCTTGAAACGCCCAATGACGCCGGTTGTTACATCAATGTCGATGGCGAGAATTATCACTGGCGTGACGGCGAGGCAGTGATGTTCGACGAGACCTTCATTCATTACGCCGAAAACACCACGCATCAGAACCGCATCATTCTGTTCTGCGACGTCGAGCGTCCGATGAAGTATCGCTGGGCAGCAGCCTTCAATGGCTGGTTCAGTCGCAACGTGATGTCGGCGGCGGGTGCGCCGAATGATGTCGGCGACAAGACGGGCGGGATCAATCGCCTGTTCGGCAAGATCTACAAGATTCGCCTGCACGGCAAGGCGCTGAAGAAGCGTAATCGCAAACTTTACTACGCTCAGAAATGGTCGATTTTTGCCGGGCTGCTGGCGGTATTCGTTTTGATTTGAGGTCGGCAGCTCCTACAGACACTGAGCGTCATTTGCTGGCTTTTTTTCGCGCAGTCGGCTTGCTTTCCGCTTTGGGTTTGGCCGTAGTCTTGCCACCCAAACTGCGCTTGAGCAGTTCTGTCAGGTCAATCACATCCGCCGTTTTGCGTTCTTCCTCACCGGTGGCCGTTTCCACGTCTTCGATCTTGCCTTCATGGGCCTTCTTGTCCACCAGGGCCATGATCTTGTCTTCAAATTCATCCCGATAATCGTCCGGTGACCATTCGACACTCATGTCGGCCACCAGGCGCTTGGCCATGTCCAACTCGCCTTTGGTCAGTTCGGCCTTGGTGACGTCAGGGCCCAGCGCCAATTCGTCCAGGCTGCGGACTTCCGCCGGCCAGCGCAATTTCACCAACACCATGGCCGATTCCATGGGCATCAACGCCGCCAGGTATTGGCGGGTATGCAGCACCACTCGGGCCAGAGCGATCTTGCCGGTTTTGTCGAGGGTTTCGCGCAGCAGCGCATAGACTTTGCCTCCGCGTTTGTCCGGAGCCAGGTAATAGGGCGTGTCGATGTTCTGCAGCGGAATTTGAGTGCTGTCGACAAACGCGAAAATATCGATGGTCTGCGTCGACAGCGGATGCGCCGAACGAATTTCTTCTTCGCTGAGCACCACGTACCGACCCTTTTCATACTGCACGCCTTTGACGATGTGCTCCTTGGTGACTTCCTTGCCGGTGACCTTGTTGATTCGCTTGTAACCCACGGGGTCCATGCTGCGACTGTCGAGCCAGTCAAAATCCACCCCGTGGGACGATGTTGCCGAGACCAGCGCTACGGGAATGTGTACCAATCCGAAGCTGATCGCACCTTTCCAGATTGCCCGTGCCATGGTGGTCTACTCGCAAGTGATGTGTTCAGGTGACCCGTAGCGCCGGGCAAAAGTTTCCGCTGTTTTCGGTCAGGTGCCGAGGTCGGATCAACGTCGTGTTACATCTTGCGGGGGAGGTTTTTGTTAACAAATGCGAACCCCGGGCGTAGCGTGGCATCGAAGACCCTATCGACCTGATACAACGAGGCCCTCATGAATCGTTTCCTGCCCGCTACCCTTGTGCTGGCCTTGAGTGGCGTATTGAGTCCCGTGGCCCGCGCGGATGCCGCGACCATGTTGATGGTGGCTCAGAACCTGCCGGGCGGCGCCAACAACAATCCTTACAACAGCCCGATTCGCCGGGCCAACCCCAACAGCATGCAGGGCACGCAACCCAACGCTCCGGCGATCCGCAGCCCCAACACCGTGCCGGTGCCGCGTCCGCCGACACTCGATAACGGCGGAATCGGCAATCGCTATCCCGCCCAGCCAGCCCCCGCCGGCCCGCCGAAATTCATCCCCAATCCGCCTCCCCGAGATACCGGTAGCAGCAACCGTTGAACGGCAGGGCTGATGCCTTGCTGGCCACTCTGACGAGAAAAGGAATTGTGCATGTTGCGTAAAATTTTACTGGGCACCGTGTGTGCCAGTGCATTGATCACCACCGCAACCGTGTCATTGGCGCAGGCCTCCCAAGACATCAAAAGTGAGCAGGGCACCCTTGAGGTCACCCCGGTTGTGACGGGGTTGGAGCACCCTTGGGCAGTGGCGTTTCTGCCTGACCGCCAGGGGATGCTGGTGACGGAACGGCCCGGCAATCTGCGGCGGGTGACGGTCGATGGCAAACTGTCCGCGCCACTCAACGGCGTGCCCACGGTCTGGGCCAAGGGGCAGGGCGGTTTGCTCGACGTGGTGTTGTCACCCGATTTCAAGCAAGACCGAATGGTGTACCTGTCCTACGCAGAAGGCGGTGGTCCGGACGGCAAGGCAGGTACAGCGGTGGGGCGCGGTCGGTTGACCGAAGACTTTTCGGGCCTGAAGGATTTTCAGGTGATCCTGCGCCAGGAACCCAAGCTGTCGGTGGGCAACCATTTCGGTTCACGGCTGGTGTTCGACCGCGATGGTTATCTGTTCGTGACCCTGGGGGAAAACAACGACCGCTCGACTGCCCAGGATCTGGACAAGCTGCAAGGCAAGGTGGTGCGCATCTTCCCGGACGGCAAGGTGCCCAAAGACAACCCTTTCGTCGGTCAGGCCAACGTTCGCCCGGAAATCTGGACCTACGGCCAGCGCAACCCACAAGGCGCAGCATTGAACCCATGGACCGGTACGTTGTGGGAAAACGAACACGGTCCGCGTGGAGGTGACGAGATCAACATCATTGAGCGTGGGAAAAACTACGGCTGGCCATTGGCGACCCACGGCATCAACTATTCCGGGCAGCCTATTCCCGAAGCCGAAGGAGAAACCGCCGAAGGCACCGCTGCCCCGAACCATGTCTGGGAAAAATCCCCGGGGCTGAGCGGCATTGCGTTCTACGACGCCGATCGTTTCAAGGTGTGGCAGCACAACGTGTTTATCGGCGCGTTGGTGAGTCAGGAACTGATCCGTCTGGAGTTCGACGGCGATAAAGTGGTGCACGAGGAGCGCTTGCTCGGAGATTGGAACAAGCGCATTCGCGATGTGCGTCAAGGGCCGGACGGGTATTTGTATGTACTCACCGATGAGGAAAACGGTGGGCTCTACAAGGTCGGCCTCAAGCAGTGAGTGGTTCGGCAATGGGTGAGCTGGCGGATCAGCGTTGCTGAGGCGCACTCACGGGTTGCTTGCGGTTTTGAATCCCACGAACCACCAGATACAACAACGGCCCGATGGATACAAAAATGGCGGTGATCAACAGATAGGGCAGTACCGATAACACCGACTGCCCACGTTTGCGCGCATCCTGGTACATCCAGATGCCCGCCAGCGTCGCCAGTAAATACAGATCAATCACCACTTGCGCCGTGTCCGGGCGCGACATCAGGCTGATGCCGAAGTCGATCAGCGACTGTTCGGCTGCGAGCATCACCGAAACGGTGTAGCCGGCAAAGGCGATGAGGGCAATCAGCGGCAGGGCAATGGTCTTCATGCTTTCCTTCCTTGGGATGATGAGCGGAATGACCAGACTACGGTGGTCGCCACAAACTTGCCATTGACTTGCTATCAACGCCCGGCTAATTTCGAGCCATGACTTCCCTCGTATTGCGCTGCCAGCCAAGCATTATTACCGCCATTCCTCATTTGGCGGGCTAGCTCACATCTGCAGCACCCAACCCGCCCTAGAGGCGGGTTTTCATTTTCTGTCTCCGGGTCCCAATCAATGTCAGGAGACGATATGAATTGCACAACCGAACAACAGACCTTGCTGGAACACTACGTCAAAAAGATCCTTGCGGCGCCGGTGTACGAGTTGGCCGTGCGCACGCCGTTGCAACCTGCGCACGCATTGTCGGAGATGTTGGGTAACCAGATCCTGCTCAAGCGCGAAGATTTGCAGCCTACCTTTTCGTTCAAGATTCGGGGTGCCTACAACAAGCTGGTGCAACTGAGCGATGCGCAAAAGGCGAGCGGTGTAGTGACGGCCTCTGCCGGCAACCATGCTCAGGGCGTGGCGCTGGCCGCACGGGAGTTGGGAATCGATGCGTGCATCGTCATGCCGTGTACGACACCGCAATTGAAGGTGCTCGGCGTTCGCAGTCGGGGCGCCGACGCGGTGTTGCATGGCGAGAGCTTCCCGTTTGCGCTGGCCTATGCGCTGGACCTTGCGCGCAAAACCGGTCGTACCTTTGTTTCGCCTTTTGACGATCCGGACGTCATTGCCGGGCAGGGCACTGTCGCGATGGAAATCCTGCGTCAGCATCAAGGCCCGCTGGATGCGATTTTCGTTCCGGTCGGTGGCGGCGGTTTGATCGCGGGCATCGCAGCCTATGTCAAATACTTGAGGCCCGAGGTGCGGATCATTGGTGTCGAGTCGGAGCACTCTGCGTGCCTGCACGCTGCGTTGCAGGCGGGTGAGCGCGTCGTCCTGCCCAGTGTCGGCACTTTTGCCGATGGTGTGGCCGTTGCACAAGTCGGCGCTTACGGTTTTGAGGTCTGCCGTTTCTGCGTCGATGAAGTGGTGACCGTCAGCAATGACGAGCTTTGCGCGGCAATCAAGAATATCTACGACGATACCCGCTCGATCACCGAGCCTTCCGGTGCATTGGCGGTGGCCGGGATCAAAAACTACGTGGCTCGCACCGGTGCTGTGGGGCAGACGCTGGTGGCGATCGATTCGGGAGCCAACATCAATTTCGATAGCCTGGGGTATGTGGCCGAACGCGCCGCGTTGAGCGGCGCACTCGCTTGAGGGCGGGCAGCGGCGGCCGGTTATTCCTGAACGGCTTTCTCAACCTTGCTCGATGCCGACCAGATTCGATAGCGCACTTCGATGTCTTGGGGCACATACAGTACAATCGGCAGTTTGCTGTTGTAGCGCAGCAGAAAGCCGTCGCCAACCACCGGGACAAAGCCCGGTTGGCTCTTGCCGTCCGGGCAGGCCATGAGGGTGCTCATCGGGCCGATGACATTTTCCAGGCGGTAGAACGGGTAGCCCCAGCCTTCGAGATTTTTTTCTTCGAGGATGCCGCCCAGACGTGGGCGATTGCAGTCCACGGGCAGGGTCTTGCCGGCGAGGATTTCGACCTGGAAGTCCTCTTCCCGTGATTGCGGGGCCAAATGAATGACCTGGCGGGTGAAACCACTCTCGGCTTTGGGGAAGGGCGCGACCGTTTCCAGTTTCGCGGCCTGCACCAGGCTGGACAGCCCCACAGCGATCAACCCGAGAGTCGTGTTTACGGTCAAAGAACCCATGTTGCCTCCTTGCTGTGATGAATGGCCGCATTCTCTCTGCCGTCAGCGGTGAATGCAAATCCGGCGTGAACGTGCAAAGTGCAGTACGCGGCTAGGGCGTTCTTGCAAGTTGCACGACAGTCTGTTCGAGCGCTTCGGCTAACCTTTTGTTTTACCGACGAACCGGGCTGCGAAAATCAAGGCATGTTTTATGCTGTATCTGTTCTTAAGTCCGCCGGAATTTTATTTGAGCGGGCGTCTGGTTTTTACCGGCAGTGTCATAAAGGAGAGGGTCGCCATGTTTTTATCTGCCTTGGAACTTCGCAACATCATTGAAAGCAGTTTTCTGCCCAAGCGCTGTCAATGCACCCTGTCTCCCGAGCTCATGATGACTATTAAGGTCTTTGCCGATGGGCGAACCGATCAACTTGATTTTTCGGTCACCGATATCGATGCCTCGCAGTTGAATGGCTGTCGGGAAATCAACGAGCTGATTGCTCGTTTGCGCACCAGTAAGCACCCCATCGAGGTCGAACCGCGTTCGACGCTGGATAAGGCACTTTAGGCCGGTTTTGGTATCGGTGTAGTCGGTCAGCCTTGGTTCTCGCAGGCATCGGACAGTTTGCGGTAGGAAATTTCTGCGGGCTGGCCGTTTTCATCGAGGTACTTCATATCGGCGCTCACCACTTTGCACTCCAGGGTGGAGGGCTCGGTCAGCGAGATGACTTTACTGACGTGCAGGGGCATGCCGTAGTGATAAGGCACGGCTTGTGAGGTCGAGGTGTCGTTGGCCTGGGCCAGGCCGGCAAACGCGGTGCAGGCGAGTGCGGCGGTCAGCAGCAATGTGCGCGTATTCATGAACGATCTCCGGTGCGGTCGGAAAGACAGTTCGACGTGTCGTCGAACCTGCCGCACTGGGCGTCAGAGAGAACTGAGGGCGTGCGGTCCAGTGAATGATTAGACCGCACGGTTAAGCGATCGTTAACCCGACTGAACGCCGCTTGTCGGCTCACACGATCTCTGTAGGAGCGAGCTTGCTCGCGATGAGGCCCTCAGATTCAGTCCATGCCTATCTGATGCCGATAAGGCAGATCCGGCCCGGTCTTGCTGCATGTCAGCGCAGCTGCCTGCACAGCAAACCGAACCATGGCATCGATCTGATCGCGACGGAGCCGTGCCAACTCTTCCACCGAGTCCAGCTGGTGCTCGGTCAGCCAGCCAATCAACGCCGCCTGAAAGGTATCGCCGGCACCCACCGTGTCGGCGATCTTCACCGCAAGGGCCGGGATCGACCACGAACCGTGGACGCGGCTGAACACGCTCGCGCCTTCACCGCCCCGGGTCAGGAATACCAGCTGACAGCGGTGCTGCAACCAGCCGTCGATCACCCGCGCCGGGTCCTGTCCGGGATACAACAAATGCAGATCCTCGTCGCTGACTTTGATCAGGTCGGCCATTTCCACCAGCGTCGCAATGCGTTCACGCCACAGCTCGATGTTCGGCTCCGGGTTGAGTCGAACGTTCGGGTCGAGGCTGATCAGGCGCTTGCCGCTTTCCCGGCGCACCAATGCCAGCAGTGTGTCGGCAATCGGCTGCACCACCAGCGAAAATGATCCGATGTGCAAACCACGCACCTCTGGCCCCAGTGTCGGCAGGTGTTCCGGTTTCAGTTGTCGGTCGGCGCAGCCTTCGCCCCGAAAGCTGTACTGCGGCGAACCATTGGCCCCGACAGCGACCATCGCCAGCGTGCTCGGCGCATCGAAGTCCAGCAGATAATCGGTGCATACGCCTTCGTCCTGCAGCACTTGCAGCAAGCGGCGGCCGAGATAGTCGGTCGACAGGCCGGCCAGCAACCCGGCCTCTACACCCAGGCGGCGCAAGCCCACGGCCACGTTGAAGGGCGACCCGCCGGCAATCGCCTTGAAATTCACTGTCGAAGCCAGCCCGCTCGCGTCGTGTTCACTGAAGAAGTCGAACAGCGCTTCGCCACACACCAGATACATAGTTGATCACTCTTTAAAGGGTTGCGACATGCTGTTGATAGCGTTCATAGGCCTGCTGAGAGGCCGCCACGTTTTCGGCGATCGGTAGCGTTTCGCTGGTTGGATCGAGTTTCACGCAACGTGCGCACAGTTCTGCCAGGCTGACCTCATGCCCATTCGTCAGGGACGTACACCACGCCGCTTGAATCGCCGCCCCGAGGGCAGCGGCTTCGCTTTGTTCGGTACAAATCACCGGTGTATTCATGGTGTCGGCGACGATCTGGCGCCACACCGGGCTTTTCGAGCCACCGCCGATCAGGCAAATGCGCAGGCTTTGTATGCCATTGTGCCGTAGCAGGTCCAGTCCGTATCGCAGCCCGAAGGTCGTGCCTTCGACCACCGCACGGCACAGATTGGCTTTGGTCAGGTTGGTCATGGTCAGCCCCAAAAGGCTGCCGCTGGCGTGGGGCAGGGCGGGGACGCGTTCACCATTGAGAAACGGCAGCATGCGCACGCCCTCGGCACCGATCGGCGCGTGCCCTACCATTTTATTGAACTGCTCGACGTCGAGGTCCAGCAGTTCGCGAATCAGCCCGGTGGCGTTGGTCAGGTTCATGGTGCAGATCAACGGCAACCAACCGCCGCTGGATGAACAGAATGTCGCGACTGCCGCCTCGGGGAAGACCTGCGGTTGATCGGTACAGGCATAGACCGTGCCGGAGGATCCGAGGCTCATGGTGATAGCACCGGGCTGGATGTTGCCGGTGCCGATCGCGCCCATCATGTTGTCACCGCCACCGCTGGATACCAGTGCCTGCGGGTTGATGCCCAAGTGTTGGGCGATATCCGGCAAAATCGTGCCCACCGCCTCGTGAGCGTCGATCAGTTCCGGTAATGCATGTGCCAGGCGCCCGCTTGGGTCGATATCGCGCAGCAGTTGCAAGTCCCACTGCCGGTTGCGCACGTTGAAGTAACCGGTGCCTGATGCGTCACCGTACTCGCTGCAACAGCGCCCGGTGAGCCAGAAATTCAGGTAATCATGGGGCAGCAGAATGTGGGCGATGCGCGAGAAAACCTCGGGCTGCTGCTCCCGAGTCCAGAGTAGTTTTGAAACGGTGTAGCCCGGCGCGATGACCAAGCCCAAGCGCTCCAGCGAGCCTTGTTCGCCGCTCAGATGTTCGAGCAGACGGTCATTTTCCGCCGTGGTTTCGGTGTCGCACCAGAGCTTGGCCGGGCGCAGGACCTGGCCTTGTTCATCGAGCAACACCAGGCCGTGTTGCTGGCCCGAGACGCCGATGCCAAGGATGTCCTGGCCATCGACATCGGCCGCCAGCAAGGCGCGACGGGTGGCGAGGGCGAAGGCCTCCAGCCACTGGCCCGTGTCCTGCTCGCGACGGCCATTGACGTCGCTGATCAGCGTGTGAGCGGCGGCGCCCAACCCCAGCACCTCGCCGCTGACGGCATCGAGAATGATGGCTTTAGTGCCTTGGGTGCCGCAGTCGATGCCGAGGAATAATGGTTGGGTTGGCATGGCAGGTCCTTGGTGTGTCAGGTCGGTTTTTGTGATGCCATTCGCGAGCAGGCGCCAGTTGTTACACCCCAAAACTCACACCAAAACCCATTCCAACGTCCGCGAAACCCCGACCTCCCGCAAACTGTCGCAGCACCATTCGAACGCCGCGACGAACTCAGGTGAACGGGGAATCACTGTCCCGAAAATCTCTTCGACACCCAACAGTCGCTGGGCCATCAACGCATCGTCGAGCACCAAGGCCTGGCAGAACGCCGCTCGCGGATCCGCAATGGCGTAGGTGTCGCCATTTTCATCCACCCCCTTCAAATACAACGCCCAAGCCGCCACCACCAGCGCTGCGCGTTTTGTGTCTCGCCCGTCAGCAATCAAGCGATTGATCGTCGGCACAATGAACTTGGGAAATTTCGACGAACCGTCCGAACACACGCGTTCCAGTTGATCGGCAATCGCCTGATTGGAGAAACGCGTGACCAGCGTGTTTTTGTACGCGGTCAATTCAATGCCCGGCACCGGCGACAGTTGCGGGGTGACGTCCAGGTCCATGTAGGCGCGCATGTAACGCACCAACAGTGGGTCGTTCATGGTTTCGTTGACGAAACGGTAACCCTTGAGGAAACCGAGGTAAGTCAGGGCCAGATGACTGCCGTTGAGCAGTTTGATCTTCATGTCCTCGTAGGGCGTGACGTCGTCGGTGAACTGCACGCCAACTTTTTCCCAGGCGGGACGACCGCTAACAAACTTGTCTTCCAGCACCCACTGCGCAAACGGTTCGCAGACCACCGGCCACGCATCGTCGACGCCATGCTTGTCGGCCAATTGCAGGCGATGTTCGATGCTGGTCATCGGGGTGATGCGGTCGACCATGGCATTGGGGAAGCTCACATGATGTTCGATCCACTCCTGCAAATCGTCACCGCGCAACGCGGCGAAGGCCAACAGGGCCTTGCGGGTCACTGCGCCGTTGTGCGGCAGGTTATCGCAGGACATCAAGGTAAATGCCGGCGTGCCTGCCGCGCGGCGTTTGGCCAGCGCGGCGCAGAGAAACCCGAACACGGTAAGCGGAGCAGCCGGGTTCGCCAGATCGTGCTGGATTTGCGGGAGGTGTGCCATGAATTCGCCGTTGCTGTCGTCGATGCAGTAACCACCTTCGGTGATGGTCAGCGAGACGATGCGGATCTCAGGGCTGGCGAGCTTATCGATCAGCGCTTGAGCACTGTCCTCGGCCAGCAACATGTCGCGAATGGCGCCGACGACCCGGACTTCGGTTTCGCCGCTATCACCCAATTCAAACAGGGTGAACAGATAATCCTGTTCTTGAAGATCGTCGCGGGCACGCCGGTCTTCACGGCGCAGCCCGATGCCGCAAATCGCCCAGTCGAGGCCTTCGCCGGTGTTCATCAAGGCATCGGTGTAATACGCCTGATGCGCTCGATGGAAGCCGCCGACGCCGATGTGGGCGATGCCTTGGCGGATGTCGCTCAAGGTATAGGCGGGCAGGGCGACCTCAGGAGCAAGGCGGTAGAGATTCTGTTGGTTGAGTTTCATCGCAGGCTCTCTGAGATCAGGCGGCAACGCGCAAGGGACGGGTCAGCGCCACGCCGTCTGCATCGAATAAATGGCAGTGCCGGGCGTCCAGGTGCAGGCTCAAGGTCTCGCCGTAACGACTCGCGAGGTCGCCGCGCACGCGCATGGTCAAGGCTTCGCCGGAGGCGGTGCGCACATGGCAGAAGGTGTCGCTGCCCAGACGTTCGCTGACATCGGCGGTGACTTGCAACGTGCAGTCGTCCGATTCGGCCAACGCCAGATGTTCCGGGCGAATGCCCAGTGTCACCGCGCCGCCGACGCTAAGCGTTGCGCCGCTCAAGGGCAGGCTGATGCGGGTGCCGGCGTCCAGTTGCACTTCACAACACTGACTGTCGACGCGGGTGAGCTTGCCCTTGAGGAAACCCATTTTCGGTGTGCCGAGAAAACCTGCGACAAACAGGTTGGCCGGTTGGTGGTACAGGTCCAGCGGCGAACCGACCTGCTCGATCCTGCCGCCATTGAGCACGACGACTTTGTCGGCCATGGTCATGGCTTCGACCTGATCGTGCGTCACGTAGATCATCGTCGCTTGCAGCTCTTTGTGCAGGCGCAGCAGTTCCAGACGCATTTGCACCCGCAGGGCCGCGTCGAGGTTGGACAGCGGTTCGTCGAACAGGAAAATTTTCGGGTTGCGCACAATTGCCCGGCCGATCGCCACCCGTTGACGCTGGCCACCAGACAGTTGCTTGGGCTTGCGTTCCAGCATCGGCCCCAGTTCGAGAATGCGCGCTGCTTCGCCGACTTTCTTTTCCACTTCGGCCTTGGGGACTCCGGCCAGATCGAGGGCGAACGACATGTTCTTGCGCACGCTCATGTGTGGGTACAAGGCGTAGGTCTGGAACACCATCGCCAGGTCACGCTTGGCCGGGCTGACTTCGGTGATGTCGCGGCCATCGAGCTCGATGGCGCCGCCGCTGACTTCTTCCAGGCCAGCGATCAGGCGCAGCAGGGTGGATTTACCGCAACCCGAGGGACCGACGAAGACCACGAACTCTTTGTCGTTCACTTCAAGGTCAATGCCCTTGATGATGGAAAAGCCTTCGAAGCCTTTTTGCAGATTCTTGATTTTCAGGTTGGCCATGACGATGAGCCTCCGTTTGTTTTTATTCAGATTGAGCCGATCAGGCTTTTTGTAGGAGCCGGCTTGCTGGCGATGACGACCGCAAGCGCGATGCAAATTTCGAGGGCCGCATCGCCAGCAAGCCGGCTCCTGCAAGGGATTGCGTTGGGGCAGCAATCCGGGTCGATTCATTTCACGGCGCCGAACGACAACCCGCGTACCAGTTGTTTCTGGCTGATCCAGCCGAAGATCAGGATCGGTGCGCAGGCCAGCGTCGAGACCGCCGATAACTTGGCCCAGAACAACCCTTCGGGGCTTGAGTACGATGCGATCAGCGCGGTCAGTGGCGCGGCTTTCGACGAGGTCAGGTTCAAGGACCAGAACGCCTCGTTCCAACACAGGATCAGCGACAACAACACTGTGGAGGCCAGTCCGCCCTTGGCGATCGGCAGCAGCACCCGGACCATTTCCTGCCACAACGTGGCGCCATCGAGACGAGCGGCTTCGAGGATGTCTTTGGGGATGTCCTTGAAGTAGGTGTAAATCATCCAGACCACAATCGGCAGGTTGATCAGCGTGTAGATCACGATCAGCGCAATGCGCGTGTCGAGCAGGCCGAAGCTCTTGGCCAGCAGGTAGATCGGCATCAGCACGCCCACCGGCGGCAGCATCTTGGTCGAGAGCATCCACAACAGGGTGCCTTTGGTGCGTTGGGTTTCGTAGAACGCCATCGAGTAGGCCGCCGGCACCGCGATCAGCAGGCTCAGGGCCGTGGCGCTGAAGGAAATCACCACCGAGTTCCAGGCGAAACTGAAGTAATCGCTGCGCTCGTTGATGTGCAGGTAATTCTCCAGGGTCGGCATGAAGAAGAACTGCGGCGGTGTGGCGAAGGCGTCGATCTCGGTTTTGAAACTGGTCAGCACCATCCAGGAAATCGGGAAAAAAACCAGGATCGCGATAGCCCAGGCCAGCGTGCCGAGCAACAGGCTTTGCAAACGACGGGATTGTTGAAGGGTCATGGCAGGCCTCAGGCTTTGTCTGTCAGGTTTTTACCGATCATCCGCACCAGCACGATGGCCGCGACATTGGCGATGACCACCGCAATCAAGCCGCCAGCGGACGCCATGCCGACGTCGAACTGCACCAGCGCCTGGTTGTAGATGAGGTAGGCGAGGTTGGTCGAGGCATAGCCGGGGCCGCCGTTGGTGGTGGTGAAGATTTCGGCGAACACCGAGAGCAGGAAGATGGTTTCGATCATCACCACCACCGCAATCGGCCGTGCCAGGTGCGGCAGGGTCAAGTGCCAGAAGATCGCGATGGGGCCGGCACCGTCCAGGCGTGCGGCTTCTTTCTGTTCCTGGTCGAGGGACTGCATGGCGGTCATCAAAATCAGGATGGCGAACGGCAGCCATTGCCACGAGACAATGATGATGATCGACAGCAGCGGGTAGTGCGCCAGCCAGTCCACCGGTTGCGCGCCGAACAGTTTCCAGACGTAGGCGAGAATCCCCGACACCGGATGGAAAATCAGGTTCTTCCAGATCAGTGCACCCACCGTGGGCATGATGAAGAACGGCGAGATCAGCAGCACCCGCACGATGCCGCGACCGAGAAACTCACTGGCCTCCAGCAACGCACTGATCAACACGCCGAACACCACGCTGATCAGCAGCACGCTGCCCACCAGCAACAACGTATTGGTGGCGCCGGGCAGGAAGCCCGAGTCCGTCAGGAAATAAGAGAAGTTCTCCAGCCCGACAAATTCGTTTTCACCCGGATCAAGCAGGTTGTAGCGGATCATCGAGAAGTAGAGGGTCATGCCCAGAGGCGCGATCATCCACAACAGCAGCAGCGCTACCGAAGGGCTGACCAGGAACCAGCCGGGGTTGGCCACGCGGCTTTTGCGCTGGGGCTGGGCAATATCCATATGAGCTTTGGCAGTTAAAGTATTCATGGTGTTAAACCGATTGGGAACGAGAGGATGCTTGGCGCAAGACCTGTAGGAGCTGGCTTGCCAGCGATGGATGCGACGCCGATCTATAGACGTACCGCGTTAGCGTTCATCGCCGGCAAGCTGGCTCCTACAGGAGGGGGTGGGGTTACTTGGGATAACCTGCGCGCTTCATTTCGCGTTCAGTGGTTTGCTGGGCCGCCGCCAGGGCCTGGTCGACTGTGGTCTGGCCGATCAGTGCCGCCGAGAAGGATTTGCCGACCTGGGTGCCAATGCCCTGGAACTCGGGAATGGTCACCAACTGAATCCCGATGTAAGGCACCGCCCTGGCGCCCGGCTTGCTCGGGTCGGCGGCTTTGAGCGACTCCAGGGTGACCTGGGCGAACGGCGCGGCGCTCATGTACGCCTCGCTGTAGGTCGAGGCCCGCGTGCTCGGTGGTACGTTGACGATGCCGTCTTTTTCCGCGACCAGGGCCCCGTATTCCTTGGACGTGGCCCAGGCACTGAAAATTTTAGCCGCGTCCTTGGCTTTGGAACTGGTGGGAATGGCCAGTGCCCAGGAGTACAACCAGGCCGAGCCCTTGTCGGTGACCTGATGCGGCGCATAGGTGAAACCGACGTGATCGGCGACCTTGCTCTGGGTCTTGTCGGTAACGAACGAGCCGGCGACGCTGGCATCGACCCAGATCGCGCATTTGCCGCTGTTGAACAGCGCCAGATTTTCGTTGAAACCATTGCTCGACGCCCCCGGCGGGCCGGATGCCTTCATGGTGTCGACGTAGAAGTTCAGCGCGTTTTTCCACTCTGGTCCGCTGAATTCCGGTTTCCACTGTTCATCAAACCAACGTGCGCCATAGGCATTGGCGACGGTGCTGATCAACGCCATGTTCTCGCCCCAACCGGCCTTGCCTCGCAGGCATATTCCGTACTGCTCTTTGTCTTTGTGGGTGAGTTTGCTGGCGAACTCGCCGATCTGTTCCCAGGTCGGCTGTTCGGGCATGGTCAGGCCGGCGTCCTTGAACAGGTCGGTGCGGAAATAGGTGATGGAACTCTCCGCGTAAAACGGCAGGGCATACAGCGAACCCTTTACCGACAGGCCTTCACGAACTGATGGAAACACGTCATCGAGCGCATAACTGGCCGGCAGGTCGGTCATCGGCTCCAGCCAACCCTTGGCTCCCCAGAGTGCGGCTTCGTACATGCCGATGGTGAGCACGTCGAACTGCCCGCCCCGGGTGGCGATGTCGGTGGTCAGGCGTTGGCGCAGGACGTTTTCCTCCAGCACCACCCAATTGAGCTTGATGTCCGGGTGCTCGGCCTCGAAGGTTTTCGAGAGCTTTTGCATGCGGATCATGTCGCTGTTATTGACGGTGGCGATGGTCAGTGTCTGGGCGCCGAGGCTGACGCTGCTGACGGTCAGGCAGGTGAGGGCAAGCACAGCTTTTACGGAAGGTCGCATCGTGCACTCCTGTTCTGCACCCGGTAGGTTGCAGAAGGACAGTTATTGTTTTTGTGTCTTCCGAGGGCAGGAAGAAGTGCGCTGATTACAACGTTCTATCGAGGGCGAGACAAATCGTCCGTCGCACTTTCATCGATACTATTTTGCACTGGGTTCTGGAGCGGTAGACGCACGGGGAGGGGTTACATCGATGGAACGCAAAAAAGATCGCAGCCTCCGGCAGCTCCTACCGTTGGAACGCGATCTTTTGATCTTTTAACCCAAGTTTTGCTCGGTCAGTCGCTGCACGGCCAGGCGTCGATAATGCGACGGGGTCATGCCTCTGAGCTGCTGAAAACGCCGATTGAAATTGGAAATATTATTGAACCCCGACTCGAAGCAAACATCGGTCACCGATTTGTTGCCGTCTGCCAACAATTCGCAGGACTTGCTGATACGCAGGCGATTTACGAACTCGATGAAGCAACGCCCGGTAGCCTGCTTGAACACCCGGCTGAAGTACGTGGGCTTCATGCCCAAATGGTCGGCGACTTCTTCCAGCGGAAGCTCGCGCGCATAGTGAGTGAAGATGTAGTCCACCGCGCGGTTGGTGCGGTCGATGTTGTGCTCGTCGGCCAGTTGCGGTGTTGTTGCACCGGACAGCAATTGGTAGTCGTCTGTGGCCGCGAGCAATTCCAGCAGGATGAAAAAATGCCCGAGCCGCGTCATGCCCGTGGTGTCGGCAATGCGTTGCATCAGGCTCATTGCCTGCCGAATGGTGTCTTGGGAACGAAACTCGATACCGTACTTCGCACGCTCCAGCAGCGGCACCAGGGTCTTCAATTCGGCGAATACCTGGGTGCCGTTGTCGAACAACTCGTCGGTGAAATTCACCAGCATGTCGCGCTTGGGCACCACTTCATCTTCGGCCACCTGGCTGATCCAGTTATGGGGCAGGTTGGGGCCGGTCAGGAACAGGGTTTGGGGATAGAAGTTGCCGATGTAGTCGCCGATGAACACCTTCCCGGAACTGGCGACGATCAGGTGCAACTCGTATTCCTTGTGAAAATGCCAGCGCACCAAAGGGCAGGGAAAACCATGCTGACGGTAGATGATGGACAGGCCGTTGTGGTCGTCCATCAATTCGTAGGAAGGGTCGGTGACTCTGGCGGTGCGTGTCATGTCCGGTGTGGTCTTCTTGTTTTCCAGGCGCCAATCATGCACCCCCGCCCAAGACAGTTCCAGTTCGCTTCCCTTATGTCTTTTGCAGTCCCCTGGAAAAGTTGATTTCCCTGCAATAGGCGACCAATTGTGTGTCTCCAATATAGTCGGCATTGATGATGCTGCATTTTGGCGCCCACCCGGAGTTCGGACCAAACCAATCGTTCAACTCTTGGGTCAATCGCATGACACCTATCGACTTGGTATAACTGGTGGCGGATAACGACCAAAGCAAGTCTTCGTCAGGAGGGCTGATGAGCGTGTGTTGAATGAAGTGTCTTAGCGCTTCGGGTGATGTGACGTCGCTACCACTCCAGCGATGATTTATTTTTGGCCAATAGAGGGGGGAATCCAAATCTGGATGCCAGTCGCAGGAAAATACAACTCTTTGCAAACTACTCGTTTTCTTAAGTTCGCCCAATGTCAAATAACGGTTTTTCTTCGGAATAAGCCGGGTACCCAGTTCACTGATGACGGCATCGTGAAATCCTTGGTAGTCGAATTGTCGCTCATCACGGCCCTGGAGTTTATGTATATCCAGAATGACGAATTCATCGGGGTTTTCATTGAGGAAAAAGTTCAGGCTTTTGAACAATTCAGCCAACGATCGGCCTGTGAGCATCTCATAGCCGTGAAAGGTATGAAATTTTCTTATGCCCAACCAGTGCTCGTCTGAAAGAAATCGTAAATCAAGTGCCCGCACGCCCTCATTGAGTTGCTGGATAAAGGGACCCTCCTGGCAGACAAACCAGCCTTGGAACGGTTGAAGGTGCGGAAGATAAGGGAAGTCATAATCCATACCCGCGTTATGGGCCCCAGGCCAGACCAATTCCATCAGGGTCAAGTTATCAATAGCGGGTGACGCCGCCATCCAGTTTTTATGGGGGTGGTTATTTGTCATTGCGCAATCCTTTGCTGAATGAAAATGAAAGAACTCTCGACGTAGTAACGGTTATCGAGTTCTTTATTTTTGGTTGTAATTTATAGACTGCGCAAGGGCGTGGTGGTTTCAGGATGTTGTTATTGGACTTTGTTTTTAACCTCTATCCATTGCGACATGTATTGGGTGCTCTTGTGCTGGTGGTGGCGCAACATGCTGCCGGTGAAGTTGTCTCTTCTAAGTTGCGCTAATTGCTGTTGGCTCTCGATTATCTTTTTGATCAATGCATTACCGTGAACGGACTGCTGATAACGTTCGACCAACAACGCACGCCCGTTATCCTGGGCGACGTTCCAGCTTGTTTTATCGTTATGCAGCCGAACGGCACAGTCGGCAAACTCCTGGGCGGTCAGCGCCACAGCGCCGGGCCATGGCTCCTGGTCATGCATGGCTTCGGCCCCCATCGGTGTCGTGACAATCGGGGTGCCGCACAGCATGGCGTCGACGATTTTACCTTTGATGCCAGCACCAAAACGCAGCGGGGCCATGCAGATCCGTGCCGCCGACATGACCTCCAATGCATCCTCGGCCCAGTTCTTCACGTGGAACCCTTGGGTTGCATTGTGCAGCGCCGTGGCTTTGGGCGGCGTATAGGCGCCGTAGATATGCAACTGCGCTCCGGGGATCTGCTCGCGGATCAATGGCCAAATCGCCGTTTTCAACCACAGCACGGCATCCCAGTTAGGCGCATGGCGGAAGTTGCCTATGTGCAGAAAGTGCGCCCGTTCCTCAAAGGTTCTCGGTGGCTCGGTTGGTGGATCCACCATCAACGGGCACCAATGCAGCAGGCTGCGGGGCACCTGAAACTGTTCGACGAGCAGTTCGATTTCCACTTCGGAGACCATCAGGTTCAAGTCGCAACGATAAATTGCCGCGATTTCCCGTTTGGCCACATCGGTATCGGCCATGAGCTGAAACTCTTCGCGTAACGCCGGTGCAAAAAGGTCGTTGAAGTCGTTGGTGTCGTCGCTGGCCTTCAATCGATCCTTGAGTCGTTGCTGCCGCGCATCGCGCAAGCTTTGCAGGTCGGACGTCTCAAGCACCCGCAGCGCATTCGGGCAGTGTTTTTCAACGCGCCAGCCGAATTGCTCCTCCATCATGAAACGGTCGAACAGCACGATGTCCGGTGCAAGTTCGCTGACAAAGGCATCGAAGCTGCTGTTATTGAGCTCGATCGGCACTTGGCGAATGCCCAGCGCGGTCAGGTCGGCCGGGTGCTCACCGTCGCTGGCGGGGCTGCTGAACGTAATGTCCCAGCCTTGCTGCAGGAAGGTTTGCAGGATTTGCATCATGTGCCCGCCGGCGGCCGAGGAGCGGGGTTCAGGCCAGACGTAACCAATGACCAAAACTTGGGTGGCGCGGGGTTGACTCATGAAAGGGTTCCTTGACGCGGGCACGGGGCTGGCTGAAAAGGGCGTCATTTAACCACAACGTGCAGGAGGATCAGCCAAGGATGCTTTTGACCTTGTCCCGCAACTGATCAATCGAAAACGGCTTGCCAATGACGTGCATGTCAGCGGGCACCTCAATGCTGTCGGCATAACCGCTGGCAAACAGAACGGGCAGGGCAGGACGCAATGTGCGTGCTTCTGTGGCCAGTTCGCGACCGTCCATAACGGGCAACCCGACATCCGTCATCATCAAGTCGATGTGTTGGCTCGTATCCTTGAGCGTTTCCAGCGCCTGTTCGCTGCCATCGGCCTCAAGCACCTTGAACTCCAATTCCTCCAGCACATCGACAATCAACATGCGCACGATGGCATCGTCTTCGACAACAAGGATGGTATGCACATCGGCGTGGGACATAGTGGGCATTCCTGAAAAAATGGATGACTCGGTTCGGTCGAAATCACCGGCCTCTTGCATCAGTAAGTGGCGGATCCCGACAAGTTCCCCGTGCCGTAAAAAAGAATAGCGGTACAGCGCGGGCTAGGATAACCCGTGCCCTCGTGTGGTAGCACTGGAACGTAGGACTTTGCGCGAAAACATGTCAGAAAATTGGATCCCTTTGCCGTTTTTGGGGCAAACTCGTTGCATTCTGACGGTTCGACAAGGCCTGCCCCATGACCCCCGGTTCTTTGGTTGATGAGCAACGATTTCGTAAACTCCTGAGCCGCAACATCAGCCTGCCGTTGGGGCTGGGCGTTATCAGTGCGGTGTTCTTCGTTTCGCTGATTACCTATCTGTTATCGACGATCCAATGGGTGGAGCACTCCGACCGGGTGATCAATAACGCCAATGAAGCGGTCAAGCTGACGGTTGACCTGGAAACCGGCATGCGCGGCTTTCTGCTCAGTGGCGACGAACACTTCCTCGATCCTTACGAGACCGGCAAGCCGCGTATAAACGTCGCCCTCAACACCTTGTTCGAACTGACGGCTGACAACCCGGTGCAGACCGACCGTTTGCGCCGATTGCAGGCATTGCAGCTGGAATGGACCAACTACGCGCAATCACTGATCGATTTGCAGCGTGTCAGTGGGGATTACCGTGGTGCGGTCCGCTCGGGGCGCGGCAAGCGGCTGACCGATGAAATCCGCAAACAGTTTGAAGCCGTTATCGACACCGAGCAGCAGTTGCGGATCTCTCGCAACGAAGAGGTCCGTCGCACGACCATCATGAGCATCAGCTTTTATCTGCTGTTTATCGCCGGGGTCAGTGGCTTGTTGTCCTACATCGGTCGCCGGGATTTGCTCAAGCTTTCGCAAAGTTACAGCGCTACGCTGGCTGCGCAAAAAGCCAGCGCTTCGCGTCTGGAGCAACAGGCCTGGCTGCGCAACGGGCAGACCGAGCTGGCCGAGCAAGTGCTGGGGCAACTGAGCCTGAACATGCTGGGTCGCAACATCCTGCTATTTTGCGCGCAGTACCTTGGCATGGCGGTGGGGGCGATTTATGTACGCGAAGAGCACGGCGGCCTCAAACGCATGGCGTCCTACGGTTTTTCCCGTGAACAGGAGGCCCTCGACCAACAGATTGACAGTGACGAAGGCATAATCGGCCAAGTGGTGCAACGGGCACGGCTGGTCCGCCTCGACGAGGTTCCGGCCGATTACTTCAAGGTCAGTTCCGGGCTTGGCGAAGGTTTGCCGCGCAGTGTGCTGGTGGTGCCGACCAGCGACGACGACCGGGTCAACGGTGTCATCGAACTGGGTTTTCTGCGCCCGCTGAACGACCGTGACATCGAGTTGCTGGAGTTGATCGCCAGCAACATCGGAACGTCCATCGAGGCTGCGCGTTATCGTCATCGCTTGCAGGAAGTACTGGCCCAGACCCAGCGACTCAACGAAGAGTTGCAAGTGCAACAGGAAGAACTCAAGACCGCGAACGAAGAGCTCGAGGAGCAGTCGCGCATCCTCAAGGAATCCCAGGCGCATCTTGAAACCCAGCAAGTGGAGCTCGAGCAAACCAACGAACAACTTGCCGAGCAAGCCGAGGTGCTGGCCGAGCAACGCGACGCCATGGACCTGAAGAACACCGAACTCAATCTGGCCCAGCTCCAGCTCGAAGAGCGTGCTGACGAGTTGCAGCGTTCGAGCCAGTACAAGTCCGAATTCCTCGCCAACATGTCCCACGAGCTGCGCACGCCGCTTAACAGCTCGTTGATCCTGGCCAAGCTGCTGGCAGAAAACGCTCAGGAAAATCTCAGCGCCGAACAGGTCAAGTTCGCCGAGTCGATCTACTCCGCCGGTAATGACCTGCTGAACCTGATCAACGACATTCTCGACATTTCCAAGGTCGAGGCCGGCAAGCTGGAGATCCGTCCCGAGAACACCAGCGTGGCACGCCTGGTGGATGGCTTGCGCGGGATGTTCCAGCCGTTGGCTGCGGACAAGCAGCTGGAGTTCCAGATAACGCTGCAGGACGGCGCGCCCGGGATGGTGTTCACTGACCGTCAACGCCTGGAACAAGTCCTCAAGAATCTGTTATCCAACGCGGTGAAATTTACCGAGAACGGCAGCGTCAGCCTGCGGGTCGATACGGCGCCAAACGATGGTATTGCATTCATCATTCAAGATTCCGGTATCGGCATCGCCGGGAACCAGCAGGAAAGCATTTTCGAAGCGTTCCGTCAGGCCGATGGCACCACCAACCGCCGTTACGGCGGCACCGGGCTGGGCCTGTCGATCTCCCGTGATCTGGCAACGTTGCTGGGCGGCTCCATCAGCGTCAGCAGTGCGCCGGGGCAGGGCAGCGTGTTTACGCTGGTGTTGCCGCTACATTATGTGGAACCGGGCGAAAATCCGGTCGAGCCGATGAGGATGGCGCCTGCCATGGCGCCCGCCCGCGTAGAACCCGAGGCGCTGTCGTCGTTGATTGCCGAGGTCGACATTCCGCGCTTCGACGATGACCGCCACAAAGGGCCGTTTTCCAGTCGCTGCATCCTGGTGGTGGAAGATGAACCGAACTTCGCGCACATCCTCTATGACCTGGCTCATGAGTTGGGCTATCACTGCCTGGTGGCCCATGGTGCCGACGAGGGCTACGACCTGGCCAAGACCTTCATCCCGGACGCCATCCTGCTGGACATGCGCTTGCCCGACTATTCCGGCTTGACCGTGCTGCAACGACTGAAGGCACACGCGCAAACCCGGCATATCCCGGTGCATGTGATTTCGGTCGAAGATCGTGTTGAAGCCGCGATGCACATGGGCGCCGTAGGTTATGCCGTTAAACCGACCACTCGCGAAGAGCTCAAGGACGTGTTTACCCGCCTTGAGGCCAAGCTGACCCAGAAGGTCAAACGGGTGTTGCTGGTCGAAGACGATGATTTGCAGCGCGACAGCATTGCCCGCCTGATCGGCGACGATGACATCGAAATCACCGCCGTTGGCCTGGCGCAAGAGGCGCTGGACTTGCTGCGTACATCGGTTTTCGATTGCATGATCATCGACCTCAAGTTGCCGGACATGCTGGGCAACGACTTGCTCAAACGCATGTCCACGGAAGACATCTGCTCGTTCCCGCCGGTCATCGTCTATACCGGTCGCAACCTGACCCGGGATGAAGAGGCCGAACTGCGCAAGTATTCGCGGTCGATCATCATCAAGGGCGCACGCTCGCCCGAACGCCTGCTCGACGAGGTGACGCTGTTTCTGCACAAAGTCGAATCGCGGCTGTCCCATGAGCGGCAGCAAATGCTCAAGGTCGCCCGCAGTCGCGATAAAGTGTTCGAGGGACGCAAGGTGCTGTTGGTTGACGACGATGTCCGCAATATTTTTGCCCTGACCAGTGCGCTGGAGCAAAAGGGCGCGGTGGTGGTCATCGGGCGCAACGGCCGGGAAGCGATCGAACGATTGAATGAAGTCGACGACATCGATCTGGTGTTGATGGACGTGATGATGCCGGAGATGGATGGCTTCGAGGCCACTATCGAGATCCGTAAGGACCCGCGCTGGCGCAAGCTGCCGATCATTGCGGTGACGGCCAAGGCCATGAAGGACGATCAGGAACGATGCCTGCAGGCCGGTGCCAACGATTACCTGGCCAAGCCCATTGACCTGGATCGCCTGTTTTCACTGATTCGTGTGTGGTTACCGAAAATGGAACGTATCTAAGTGGAGCGTAATACCGAGATTGAATTGCGGTTGTTGATCGAAGCGATCTACCTCAAGTACAGCTACGACTTTCGCGATTACGCCGGCGCTTCGATCAAGCGCCGGGTGACTCATGCGTTGAGCCAGTTCGAGTGCAATACCATCTCGGCCTTGCAGGAAAAGATCCTGCACGATCCGAAGGCGTTCATGCAGTTGCTGCAATTGTTGACGATCCCGGTCAGCGAAATGTTCCGCGACCCTTCGCACTTCCTGGCGATTCGCAAGGAAGTGGTGCCGCTGCTGCGGACCTATCCTTCGATCAAGATCTGGATCGCCGGTTGCAGTACCGGTGAAGAGGTCTATTCGATGGCCATTTTGCTGCGCGAGGAGGGTTTGCTGGACCGTACCATCATCTATGCCACCGACATCAATCCGCGTTCGCTGGAAAAAGCCAAGCAAGGGATTTTCTCGATGGAGAACGTACGCGCCTACACTGCTAACTATCAGCAGGCCGGTGGCCAGCATTCGTTTGCCGACTACTACACGGCAGCGTATGGCTACGCCATTTTCGACAAGTCATTGTGTGAGAACGTGACCTTCGCCGATCACAGCCTGGCAACGGACAGTGTTTTCTCGGAAACGCAATTGATATCGTGCCGTAACGTACTGATTTACTTTAATAAAAGACTTCAGGATCGAGCATTTGGATTGTTTCACGAATCCCTTTGCCATCGTGGATTTCTGGTGTTGGGGAGCAAGGAAACCCCGGATTTTTCGGCGTTCGGCGATCAGTTCGAGCCGTTGGTCAAACAGGAGCGGATCTACCGTAAATCATGAGCAGCGCAACGGATTTACCTGCTATCGAAGCAATCGTGATCGGTGCCTCCGCCGGGGGCGTCGAGGCGCTGTTGAGCATTCTCGGCACGCTGCGCGAAGGCTTCACATTGCCGATTATCGTGGTGCTGCACTTGCCCGACCAGCGCTGCAGTCATTTGGCCGAAGTGTTTGCCAGGCGGGTAGCCTTGCCGGTGATTGAGGCGTGCGACAAAACACCGGTCGACGCTGGCACCTTGTATTTCGCGGCGCCGGGTTATCACTTGTCGGTGGAGCAGGATCGAAGTTTTTCCCTGAGCCTGGAGCCTCGGTTGCATCACTCGCGCCCGGCCATCGATTACTTGTTCGAATCGGCCTCCGATGCCTACGGAGCCCACCTGGCCGCCGTACTGCTGACCGGAGCCAACCGCGACGGCGCGCGCGGACTGACTCATGTCAAACAGCAGGGTGGCCTGACCATCGTGCAAGACCCGCAAGAAGCACAAGTCGCCACCATGCCGCAGGCGGCACTGGCAATGCACCTGCCAGACCACATCCTCCCTATACGCGGCATTGGCCGTCTGCTTGTCGAGCTGGAACGAATCGCATGTTAAGTACTGTCCAGGCCAAACTGCTGATCGTCGACGATCTGCCGGAGAATCTTCTGGCGCTCGAAGCGCTGATCAAGCGTGAAGACCGTTTGGTGTTCAAGGCGCTCTCTGCCGATGAAGCCTTGTCGCTGCTGTTGCAGCACGAATTTGCCATGGCCATTCTCGACGTGCAGATGCCGGGCATGAACGGCTTCGAGCTCGCCGAATTGATGCGCGGCACTGAAAAGACCAGAAACATCCCGATTGTGTTCGTCAGTGCGGCCGGCCGTGAGTTGAACTACGCCTTCAAGGGTTATGAAAGCGGCGCCGTGGACTTTCTGCACAAGCCGCTGGATATCCAGGCGGTCAAGAGCAAGGTCAACGTGTTCGTCGAGCTGTACCGACAGAGCAAGGCGATGAAAGAACAGGTCCTGGCCCTGGAGCAGAGCCGCCGCGAGCAGGAAGCGCTGTTGCAACAGTTGCAAAGCACTCAGTTGGAACTGGAGCAGGCGGTGCGTATGCGCGATGACTTCATGTCCATCGTCGCCCACGAAGTGCGCACGCCGCTCAATGGCCTGATCCTCGAAACCCAGCTGCGCAAGATGCACCTGGCCCGGAACAATGCCGCCGCGTTCACCCCGGATAAAATGCACGCTATGGTCGACCGCGACGAGCGGCAGATCAACAGCCTGATCCGCCTGATCGAGGACATGCTCGACGTGTCGCGCATTCGCACCGGCAAGTTGTCGATTCGGCCCACACACTTTGATCTGGCAGCGCTGGTTCGTGGTTTGTTGCAAAATTTTGCCCAGCAGTTCGAAGCCGCCGAGGCCAGCGTCAGCCTTGATGCCGAGCAGCCGGTGAACGGCAGCTGGGATGAATTCCGGATTGAGCAGGTGATTTCCAATCTGTTGACCAACGCCCTTCGGTACGGCGCCAAGAGCCCGATCACGGTGAAGGTGTACAGTGACGGCGATCAGGCGCTGGTGGAGGTGCAGGATCAGGGCATCGGCATCAGCGAAGACAACCAGAAGCGAATTTTCCAGCAGTTCGAACGGGTGTCGGTCAAAGAAGCCGTCGCCGGGCTGGGCCTGGGATTGTTTATTTCAGAACAGATTGTGGCCGCCCATGGCGGTACTATTACCGTCCAGAGCAGGATTGGCGAAGGCGCCTTGTTTCGCGTTTGTCTGCCGCTGTAGGAAAACAGCCCAAAAAACGCAACCTCTGAGCGACTCCAAGGTCGTATCAGCAGCAATTGACTGAACAAAGGCTTCCCATGAGTGAAGATGCGCAAGATGTAGTACTCGTCGTCGAGGATGATCCGTCGATTCTGATGGTGTTGTCGGCCTATCTATCGGGCGAGGGCTACCGCGTCTTGCAGGCCGAAAACGGTGAGCAGGCGTTTGAGATTCTCGCCAGCAAACCGCACCTGGACATGATGATCACCGACTTCCGTCTGCCGGGTGGCATTTCCGGCGTGCAGATCGCCGAGCCTGCCGTGAAGCTGCGACCGGAACTCAAGGTGATTTTCATCAGCGGCTACGCCCAGGAAATCCGCGAGACGGACAGCCCGATCACGCGCAAGGCGCCGATTCTCGACAAACCGTTTGATCTGGACAAGCTGCAAGAGCTGATGCAGGACATGCTTTCGTAGGCATCAAACCCTGATCATCTCCCGCACCTTCGCCGTCAACAGATCGAAGGTGAACGGCTTGGTGATCATCTGCATGCCCGGATCGAGGAAGCCCCCGCGCACCGCCGCATGTTCGGCGTAACCGGTGATGAACAAGACCCGCAGGTCAGGCCGCAGCTGTCGGCCGATTTCCGCCAGTTGCCGGCCATTCATGCCGGGCAGGCCGACGTCGCTGATCAGCAGGTCGATGCGCTGGAGCGAATCCAGAATCGGCACCGCGCTGTCGGCATCACGGGCCTCGACGAAGGCATACCCCAGATCACTCAACACGGTACTGACCAGTACCCGTACTGCCGGATCGTCTTCGACAATCAACACGGTCTCGCCTTTTTGCGCGTAAGGCGCATGCTGGATATTGATCGGACTGTCCTGTGGCAACTCGCCACCGAAGCGCGGCAAATACAGGTTCACCGTGGTGCCTTTACCGACTTCGCTTTGAATGGCGACGTGACCGCCCGATTGTTTGCTGAAGCCATAAATCATCGATAACCCAAGGCCGGTGCCCTGGCCAATCGGCTTGGTGGTGAAGAACGGATCGAAAGCCCGGTTGATAATGCTTTGCGGCATGCCGCAGCCGGTGTCCGTGACGCTGAGCACCACATAGTCACCGGGCTCGAGATTGTTATGGGCTTCGGTGAAACCCATGTCCAGATGCTCATTCCAGGTTTTGACCAGCAAGCTCCCGCCATCGGGCATGGCATCCCGGGCATTGATCACGAGGTTGAGCAGGGCGCTTTCCAGTTGATTGGGGTCGGCTTCGGCGACCCACAGTTGCTCGTGGAGCTGCATGTCCAGGCGAATGCTTTCGTTGATGCTGCGTTGCAGCAGTTCGTCCATGGAAATCACCAGCGTATTCATTTCCACCGGTTTGGAATCAAGCGATTGGCGTCGGGAAAACGCTAACAGCCGATGGGTCAGGCCGGCGGCGCGGTTGGCCGACGTCACGCCCAGATCGATGAGGCTGTCCAGATCTTCGGTACGACCACGGGCCAGACGCCGACGCAGCAGCTCCAGGCTGCCGATGATGCCGGTCAGCATGTTGTTGAAGTCGTGGGCGATCCCGCCGGTGAGCTGTCCGACCGCTTCCATCTTCTGCGACTGGCGCAGCGCCTCTTCGTTGTGCCGCAACTGTGCCGTACGCTCTTCCACCTGTTGCTCAAGGGTTTCAAGCGTGTTTTGCAGGCGCAGTTCACTTTGGCTCAAGTCGATCAGCCGATCCCTGGCTTCGTACTGTCTTCGGCGTCCGCGCAGCGCCGTGGTGATCAGGCTGATCAGGGTTGCGGGATGAAAAGGGCGCTCCAGAAAGGTGACGTTGCCCAATTGCGAGCCAAGGCGTGACGCGGGGTTATTTTCCGGACCTCCATGGTGGGTCATCAGGACAATCGGCAGGTCCGACCAGGCCGGTTGTTGTTCGATCAGGCGCAGCAGCGGTTCAAGATCACTGCCCAGCAAAGCTTCAGACGAAACAAGCAACAGGCCTGCACCGTGCTTCAATTCGGCGCACAACCCGAACAGGTCGCAACAGATGACCCCGTCGACACCGGCCTCATTGAGCATCATCAAGGCGATCTGGCTGTCACGCCCGAGCGGCGCGAGGATGATGGCGCGCTCGGACGTTGCTTGCACATTCGTCACCGGATTTCATCCGCTAGCAATGGATTGCTGGCGCCCAGGTACGTGGGCACGCCACGCAAGACGCCCTGGAACGCTTCCAACGGTTCGCCGATGGTCATGCCTTGCGCGCTGATGCGGTATTCGCGAATGGTAGATTCATGGCTGCCGGTGCGTTTCTTGATGATCGAAATCGCCCGTCGCACCTTGCCCAGAGCCTCAAAATAACGCAGCAGAATCACCGTGTCGGCCAGGTACGTGATATCCACTGGCGCCTGCATGTCGCCGACCAATCCGTGCTGGGCAACGGTCATGAACGTCGCCGCGCCTTGACGATTGAGGTACAGCAACAACTCGTGCATGTGCAGCACCAGGGCATTTTCTTCCGGCATCGCAGCCTGATAGCCGTTGATGCTGTCGATCACCACGGTCTTGATATTGCCTTCATCCACGCAGCACCGGACCCGATGGGAAAACTCGCCGGGTGACAGCTCCGCAGCATCCACTTGCTCAATCAGCAGGTTGCCGGTGTCTTGCAGTGCCTTGAGGTCGATGCCGATGTTTTTCATGCGCTCGAACAGCAACCCCAGCTCTTCATCGAAGATAAACAGCGCGGCTTTTTCGCCACGGGCCACGGCCGCCGCCGCGAAGACCATCGAGATCAATGATTTACCGGTGCCGGCAGGGCCGAGGATCAGCGTGCTGGAGCCGGTTTCTATGCCGCCGCCGAGCAGGGCATCCATCTCGCGGATGCCGCTGGTCAACTGTTGACGCGTGTAAGTCCCTCGGTGCTCGGCCGCGACCAGGCGCGGGAACACGTGTACGCCGTCGCTCATGATGGTGAAGTCATGATAGCCGCCGCGGTATTTCTGGCCCCGGTACTTCACCACACGAATACGGCGCCGCTCAGCGCCGTAATTCGGCGTCAGTTCTTCCAGGCGAATGACCCCGTGGGCGACGCTGTGTACGGTCTTGTCCAACGATTCGGCGGTCAGGTCATCCAGCAGCAACACCGTGGCGTCATAGCGCACGAAGTAGTGTTTGATCGCCAGAATCTGCCGGCGATAACGCAATGAACTCTGGGCCAGCAGGCGGATTTCGGAAAGGCTGTCGAGGACGACGCGCGTCGGCTTGACCCGTTCGACCACTTCGAAGATCTGACGTGTGGCTTCACCCAGTTCCAGGTCGGAGGAGTACAGCAAGGTTTGCTGCTGCTCGGCGTTGAGCAGGCTTTCCGGAGGCGTCAGTTCGAAAATGTGGACGTTTTCGTCCAGCTCCCAGCCATGGGACCGGGCGCCCTGGCGTAACTCGCGCTCGGTCTCGGACAAGGTGATGTACAACGACCGCTCGCCGGCTTGCGCACCCGCTAACAGGAAGTGCAGCGCGACAGTGGTCTTGCCGGTGCCCGGCTCGCCTTCCAGTAAAAACAGATGACTGCGGGACAGCCCGCCATCAAGGATATCGTCCAGGCCTTCGATACCAGTGGCCGCTTTTTCACGCGTGAACTCGTTGGATGTAGACAAAAAATGCCCTCTCATGATCAGGGGAAACGAGGCTGCCGTGCGAAGTGCCGTAATGGGCTGCCTGTTCACTTGACCGTTGGCCGAGACGACGGTTCAACGAAATTTTCACGGGGTCAAAGCCCTTGCTGAAGGGCCGGATCGTCGGGATTGAGCTGTTCGAGTTGCGCCAGGAGAATCTGCACGTTTTGCAGTTGACCGCTTTCCTTCCAGTAATTGATCAGCAAGACCCGTGCCTTGCGATCATTGGGGTAGCGCTGAACGATTTCCTGCAGTTGCTTTTGCGCGGCTTCCAGCTCGTGTTCAGCATACAACGTGGTGGCCAGGTCGTAGCGGTAGTCCTTGTTGTTCGGCTCAAGCTCGACGGCTTTGGACAGGCCGAGCAGGGCGAACTCGCTTTGCCCGTGATGCAGCAACCAAAGCCCCAGAGCATGTTGCAAATAGGCTGAGTTGGGTTGGGCCTGGAGTTGCTTGGCCAATAATTGCCCGGCGGCGTCGTTCTGGCCTTGCTTATCCAGTACGTCGATCTGCATCACCAGTGCGGGCAGATTGGCGGGATCCAGTCGCAACGTATTTTCCAGAGCCTGCTGCGCTTCTTTCAATTCGGCGTTGTGCAGGTGCAATCGGGCCAGCTGATACTGGTTTTCGGCACTTTGCGGCGCGTTTTTGAGTACTTGCTCCCACGCATCGATTGCCTGCTGCAAGGGCCCGAAATACAAACCCAGGTCATCGGGCGACAAACCCAGCAACGCGTTGATCGCCGCCAGGCGCACGCTTTGCTCGCTGTCGTCGAGCAATGGCCCGATCAACAGGCTGCGCTGGCCATTGGGCACCAGGCCACTGATGCTCTTGATCGCCGCGATGCGAACCTCGGGCGACTCGTGCTGCAAGTCGGCATCCGCCAGTTTCAGGGCGACCGAGCTTGGGTAGTTGGGCAGTTCGGCATGCAGCCAGACCCGACGCTTGGGCTTGAGGTCCGGGCGCGCCAGTTGCTGGTAAAGCACTCGCGCGGCGCCAGGTTGGCCTGCTTTGGCTTTGGCCAACGCTTCGCTGTAACCGTTCTTGATCGCCTCGGGAATGACCGGGGCGGTGCTGCGCAGGGAAACCCACGCAAGGCCGATGACAAACAGGGCGCAGAGGCTGATGAGCAGATAGCGGCGGGACGTGGGCATGCAGAATCCGGGAGCTGGCAAGCTTTTGCAAAGGCGCCAGCTTCGGTCAGGCCGGGCTGTGAGTCAAACCCTTGGGTGGGTGAATCGCACTTCATCGGTACGAACGGGCCTTCAGCGGCCGATGAATAGCCCTGCATGCGCTGTCGACAGTGAAACCTGTCGAGGCAGCGAAGCAGTGACTACGCTTGCTGGAGATGACTCGATGAGCACTCCCATGCAAGCGTTGTTGCAGTATTTCAAAATGATGATCAATCCCGGGCGCGGGGTGTTGCTGTTCGCCCTGCGAACCATCGCCGCGGGGCTGCTGACACTGTACCTGGCCTTTCTGTTCGACCTGGAGCAACCCAAATGGTCGATCATGGCCGTGGTCATCATCAGTCAGCCGCTGGGCGGGATGGTGCTGGCCCGCAGTTTTGGCCAGGTGATCGGCACAACGCTGGGGGCGGTCGTCGCGGTGGTGATCATGGGCATTTTTCCCCAGGCGCCTTTACCGTTCATTACCACGCTGGCCTTGTGGCTGGCGCTGTGCACCGCCGGCGGCACGCTGTTGCGTTACACCAGTTCCCAGGCGTTCGTGCTCAGTGGCTACACCGCTGTAGTGGTGGCATTACTGGCTGTACCGGATCAGGACGGCATTTTTTTACTGGCCGTGACCCGTGTGACCGAGACGCTGCTGGCCGTCGCGTGCGTGTGTGTGGTCAGCCTGCTGACGGCCAGACCGGAGTCCGTCGCCCGGGACTACTTTGCGAAAATCGATCAAATCACCAAGTTACTGGCCACCCATGCAAGCGCCGTCATCCGTACCGAAGAAACCGAAGAGGATTTTCATCGTCGGCAAATGCAGCTCTTGGGCGAAATCAGCGCGCTGGAAGGTGTGCGCCGGCATCTGTATTTCGACGCGCCACGCTTGCGCAGCGCCAATGGCCTGGTGCAATTGCTGGGCAATCAGTTGGTGTTGTTGACGGCGCGACTCACCGCATTGCGTCACCAGCGCCTGCTGCTGACCGAGCGCTGGGAGGGCGAGTTGCCGGAAGAGATTCAGCGCTTGCGTGCCGAAGAGCTGGCCTTTCTCGATGAACTGGCGCAGCAGGGGCGTTCGCTGTCAGCCGAGAAACGCCACCACTTCACGACGCTGCAACAGCGTTTCGATGAACTGGCCTACCGCGCCGAACAACTCACCGAGACCATGCCGGCCACCTTGCGCTCCCTCGCCTGGTCGCTGCGCTGGGAACAGGCGCGCATGTTGCAGCAGCTTGAACAGATTCTCGAATTGAGCGATGCGATCCAGAGCGGACGTGCAGCCAGCAGCATGTATCGAGGTCAGGAAAACCCGCTGCACCTGGATTTCACCTTGGCGACCATGAACGCTGTTCGTGCATTCTCCGCGTTACTGGTGGCCGGCCTGATCTGGATCGAAACCGGCTGGGACGGAGCGCGGGGCGGGATGGTGCTGGTGGGGATTCTCTGCTCGCTGATGGCCACATTTCCACGGCCCTTGCTGGCTGTTCAGAGCTACGCGCGAGGATTCGGACTGGCGCTGGTGGTTTCAGCGCTGCTTCAGTTCATGCTTGTGCCCATGATCAGCAACTTCGAGTTGCTGGCATTGTTGCTGGTGCCCTTGCTTTACGCCGTCGCGGTGGGGCTTTCCAGTCCGCCCACCACCGGGACCGGCATTGGGCTGGGTCTCACGACGTTTCTGATGTTCGGCCCGCAAAACATCGGGCTCGGTCAAAACACCGCTATCCAGTGGTTCGAATTTGCCGGGGCCTATACCTGCGCCACGGTACTGGCGCTGAGTGTTTATTCGTTGATCTTCCCGTTCCGGCCTGACCTGCGTCTGCGTCGCCTGCATCAGGAGAACGGCGAGCAGGTGTACGCCTTGCTCAAAACGTCAGCCACCGATGAGCAGCAATTTGCCTTCGAAAGCCGGATGGTCGACCGCCTGACCATGATGCTGGGACTGCTGCCGGCGACACAGGATGCGCAGTCGCGGGAACTGTTTCAGGTCAGCCTGGGCAGCATGGCACTGGGCATTGCCTTGAATCAGCTCAGGCAGCAGGGACAAAACAACGACTTGCTGAGCCCGGACATTCAAGGTCGCCTGTTCGCAGCGGTCCGGCAAACCGGGCGCCTGGTTGCGGGGCGCCCCGGAGTTGAGCCGGACACGGTCCTTGCAGACCTGCGTACCTTGGGTGATGAGCTGGATGGCTTGCACTCAAGCGTTCACGAACATCTGTGGTCGGTCTTCCGGATGCGCGTCGCGCTGTTGATCGTGGTGTCGTTCGTTGAACGCTATCGCCACTATTTTGAACCCGCACCTGACCAAGGAGAACCCGCACTTGCCCATTGATCTGGAAATAGGAGGTGTTTATCTACCCCCGATAGCCCAGGCGTTGATTCTGGGGCTCCCGGTTTTCCTGCTGCTGGACTGGGTCTTGCGGCGCCTTGGCGTGTTGCAGTTCGTCTGGCATGAGGCGCTGTTCGAAGGCGCGTTGTATGTCTGTGTCTGTGCAACCTTGATTTTGTTGATGGGAGTTTGAGCCATTGAAGACCCTTTTTTCTCGACTCACGACCGTCGCAGTGGTGGTGCTGGCATTGGTCCTGGGCTGGTTTGCCTGGGAGCATTACACCCGCGCGCCCTGGACCCGGGACGCACGAGTGCGTGCGGATGTGGTGACCCTGTCCGCCGATGTGTCGGGGCGGATTGTCAGCTTGGCCGTGCAGGACAACCAGCACGTGGACAAGGGCCAGCTGCTGCTGGAAATCGACCCGGCGCGGTACAACCTGGCGGTGGAACATGCCAAGCGCGGAGTGGAAGTGGCGAAAGCTTCCCTCGGGCAGGCCGAGGCATCGATTACGGCCAGTGAAGCACTGCTCAAACAACGTCAGAGCGAGGAACTACGTCGACGCACACTCAAGGATCGTTCGGCGATTTCCGGCGAAGAATGGGAGAAAGCCAATACGGACGCCGCCGTCGCCCAGGCGGACTTGCTGCGAAATCAGGCCAATCTGGTGTTGGCGCAGGCCAATGTGCAATTGGCCATCGCCGCATTGACCCAGTCCGAGCTCAATTTGCAGCGCACGCGGGTGATTTCGCCGGTCACGGGCTTTGTCACCAACCTGTTGACCCGAGAGGGTGATTACGCTTCCACCGGCGGGCCTTTGCTGGCGCTGGTGGACAGCAGTTCGTTTTATGTCAGCGGCTATTTTGAAGAAACCAAGCTGCCCCGGATCGGGCAGGGCGACCGGGTGAAAATCGAGTTGATGAGCGGCGAGACCTTCTATGGCTCCGTGCAAAGCATTGCCTACGCCATCGCCGACCGGGAAAACCTGCCGGGCGGGCGCCTGCTGGCGAATATCAATCCCAGCTATACGTGGGTGAAACTGGCACAGCGGGTGCCGGTGCGGATTGAGATTGATGCTGACTATGCCGGTAAAGACAAACTGAGGGCCGGGACAACGGCTACGGTGACGGTCGAAGAAAATCACCGCTAACCCCTGTAGGAGCGAGCCTGCTCGCGAAAAATTCGATGACGACGAGGTGAATCAGGTTTGCCGGGCAACATAGAATCTCCCGCAAGAGGGCAGGTGGTGTTTTTGAGAAGACAAAAAAAGCCCCGCGACCGAATGAGACGCAGGGCTAAGAAATTGGTTGGTTGCGGCCAACCAAAGGAGCGCTTTAAAACCGAGTTACTTGCTGGCGACCGTCTCCGGTTGCCAGCCGCCACCGAGTGCCTTGTAGATCGCCACGATGCCGCGATACAGGTCAACTTCGGCCTGGGCTTGGGTGTCTTCGGCGGCCAGGCGTTCGCGCTGGGCGTCGAGTAACACCAGGAAATCGGCGGTGCCTTCGCGATAGCGGATCTCCGCCAGATCGGCGGCCGAACGACTGGACTCGCTTTGACGAATCAACGAAATCAGCCGTTGTTGGCGTTTGCCGTAGTCGCTGAATGCGTTTTCCGATTCTTCGAGGGCCAGCAATACTTGTTGCTCGTAGGTCGCCAGGGCGCCTTCGGCATCGGCATCGGCACCGCGCAAACGGGCGCGCACACTGCCAAGGTCGAACGCTGCCCAGGTGATGCTCGGGCCAAGCGCCCAGGCGTTGGCCGCCGAGGAACCAATCTGCGAACCGCGCCCGGCGGTGAACCCAAGGAAACCGCTGAGGCTGACCCGAGGGAACAAATCAGCCTTGGCCACACCGATGCGCGCCGTGGCCGAAGCCAGTTTGCGTTCAGCGCTGAGGATGTCCGGACGGCGTTGCAGCAGTTCGCCCGGATCACCAATCGGCAGGGCCTTGGCAATCGCCGGCAGGTCTTTCGGGCTCAGGTCCACGGTGAGCTTGTCCGGACGCTCACCCAGCAGGGTAGCGATACGGTTTTTCTGCCGGACCTGTTCGGCCTGCAATTGCGGCACGCTGGCTTCAACCGAGGCCAGACGCGCATCGGCGCGTTCGACGTCGAGCTGATCACCCACCCCGGCATCACGCAGACTGATGGTGATCTTGCGTGACTCCTGCTGGTTCTGCAGGTTGGCCAATGCGATCTTTTCCCGCAGTTGTGCACCGCGCAGTTGACCGTAAGCGTCCACCAGCTCAGCAATCATGGTGACTTGCAGCTGATACAGGTCAGCCTCGATGGCCTGCTGTTCGGCGTTGGCCGATTCCAGATTGCGCTGGATGCGGCCAAACAGGTCAATCTCCCAGGCCATGTCCAACCCCAGGTCATAGCGTTCGCTATTGACCCGGTCGGTGGTCTGTCCCGGAATCTGGCCTTTGCCCAGATCGCTGCTGGCCCGGCTGGTAATGGTCGGCATAGCGTCGTTGCTGACGTCATCACGGATCGCCCGGGCCGCTTTCCAGCGAGCGAAAGCGACGCGCAAATCACGGTTGCCCTTGAGCGATTCGAGCACCAACTGGTCAAGGGTCGGGTCCTCGAACTGCTGCCACCAGATGCCTTCGAAACGCGAGCGGTCGAAGTTTTTCTGGCCGGCGGCGCCATCGGTGGCGGTGGTGATATTGGCCGGTTCCGTGGCTGGTGTCTTGTAGTCCGGGCCGACGGCACAGGCGCTCAGCGCCAGTACCAGCAGGCTCGGCAGGAAGGCTTTCAGACTCATTGTTGCGACTCCAGTTTCAGCGCCCGGGCGGCCTTGCGCGCTTGACCGCGCTCGACAAAGTTACGGATCAATACGTAGAACACCGGCGTCAGCAACAGACCGAAGAAGGTCACCCCGAGCATCCCGGAGAACACCGCCACACCCATGGCATGACGCATTTCCGCACCGGCACCGCTGGAGAACACCAGAGGCACCACACCCATGATGAACGCGAAGGAGGTCATCAGGATCGGCCGCAGACGCAGGCGGCACGCTTCGAGTACCGCCGCCAGCGGGCTCATGCCTTCCTCTTGTTTGTCCTTGGCAAACTCGACGATCAGGATCGCGTTCTTACAGGCAAGCCCCACCAGAACGATCAGGCCGATCTGGGTGAAGATGTTGTTGTCGCCACCGGAAGCGATCACACCGGTGATGGCCGACAGCAGGGTCATCGGTACGATCAGGATCACCGCCAGTGGCAGGCTCCAGCTTTCGTACTGGGCTGCCAGTACCAGGAACGCCAGCAGTACGCAGAGCGGGAACACGAACAGTGCGGTGTTGCCGGACAGAATCTGCTGGTAGGTCAGGTCGGTCCATTCGTAGGTCATGCCGTTCGGCAGTTCTTCCTTGAGCAGTTTCTCGATGGCTTTTTCGGCCTGGCCGGAGCTGTAGCCGGGTGCGGCCGCGCCGTTGATTTCAGCGGTGATGAAGCCGTTGTAGTGCATCACGCGGTCCGGCCCCGAGGTGTCGCTGACCTTGATGAAGGTCGCCAGCGGGATCATCTCGCCTTTGTTGTTACGCACTTTCAACTGGCCGATCTGGTCGGACTCGAGGCGGAACTGTTGCTCGGCCTGAACGTTGACCTGATAGGTGCGACCGAAGCGGTTGAAGTCGTTGGCATACAGCGAACCCAGGTAGATCTGCAGGGTGTCGAAGATGTCGCTGACGGCCACGCCGTGGGTCTTGGCTTTTTCTCGGTCGATGGCGGCATCGACCTGCGGCACGTTCACGGTGTAACTGGTGAACAGCCCAGCCAGTTCCGGCACGTTGTGGCTTTTGTTGATGATGTTCATGGTTTCCTTGTACAGCTCTTCGTAGCCCAGGTTGCCCCGGTCTTCGATTTGCAGGCGGAAACCACCGATGGTGCCCAGGCCTTGTACCGGCGGCGGCGGGAAGATCGCCATGTACGCTTCCTGGATGTCCGCGTATTGGCCGTTCAAGGCACCGGCAATCGCACCGGCGGACATGCTCGGGTCTTTACGTTCGTCGAATGGTTTGAGGGTCACGAACACGATGCCGGCGTTCGGGCTGTTGGTGAAACCGTTGATCGACAGGCCCGGGAAGGCCACGGCACTTTCCACGCCGGGTTGCTTCAGCGCCATCTCGGACATGCGCTTGATCACGTCTTCGGTGCGGTCCAGGCTCGAGGCATCCGGCAATTGCGCGAAGGCCACCAGGTATTGCTTGTCCTGGCCGGGTACGAAACCGGTCGGGGTACTGGAGAAACCGAAGAACGTCAGCACCATCAGGCCGGCGTACAGCAGCAGGGCGATACCGCTGGAGCGGATCACGCGGGCAACGGTGCCGACGTAACCATGGCTGGCCTTTTCAAAGAAGCGGTTGAACGGTCGGAACAACCAGCCACCGAAAATCTTGTCCAGCACTTTGGAGAAACGGTCTTTCGGTGCGTCATGGCCCTTGAGCAATACCGCAGCCAGTGCCGGCGACAGGGTCAGCGAGTTGAAGGCCGAGATCACCGTCGAAATCGCAATGGTCAAGGCGAACTGCTTGTAGAACTGCCCGGTCAACCCGGAGATGAACGCCGCCGGAATAAACACCGCACACAGCACTAGCGCCGTGGCAATGATCGGGCCGGTCACTTCACGCATGGCGCGCTTGGTGGCTTCGACGGGAGTGAGTCCGAGTTCGATGTTCCGTTCGACGTTTTCCACCACCACGATCGCATCGTCCACCACGATACCAATCGCCAATACCAGGCCGAACAGCGACAAGGCGTTGAGCGAGAAGCCAAACAGGTGCATCACCGCAAACGTACCGATCAGCGACACCGGCACAGCGACCAATGGAATGATCGAGGCGCGCCAGGTTTGCAGGAACAGGATCACCACCAGCACCACGAGGATCAGCGCTTCGAAGAGGGTGTGAACCACCGCCTCGATGGAGCCGCGCACGAAGATCGTCGGGTCATAGACGATGCTGAAGTCCATGCCTTCGGGGAAGTTCTTCTTCAGCTCGGCCATTTTTGCCCGAACCTCGTTGGAGATCTCGATGGCGTTGGAACCCGGACGCTGGAAGATCGGGATCGCCACCGCCGGCTGGTTGTTCAGCAGGGAGCGCAAGGCGTACTGACTGGAACCCAGTTCAACGCGGGCGATGTCCTTGAGGCGAGTGATTTCACCGTTGTCGCCAGAGCGAATGATGATGTTCTCGAACTCTTCCTCGGACACCAGCCGGCCCTGAGTGTTGACCGACAGCTGGAACGCCGTGGCATTCGGCGCTGGCGGTGCACCCAACGCACCGGCCGCCACTTGACGGTTCTGCTCACGAATAGCAGTCACCACATCGGTCGCGGTCAGATTGCGCGAAGCGGTCTTGTTCGGATCGAGCCATACCCGCAGCGAGTAATCGCCCATGCCGAACAGCTGCACATCACCGACACCGCCCAGGCGTGCCAGCTCATCCTTGATGTTGAGCAGGGCGTAGTTGGACAGGTACAGCATGTCGTAGCGTTTGTCCGGCGAGGTCAAGTGCACAACCATGGTCAGGTCGGGCGACGCCTTGTCCACGGTGATACCGATGCGCGTCACTTCCTCGGGCAGTTTTGGCTCGGTCCGGGTCACGCGGTTCTGCACCTGCACCTGGGCGTTGTCCAGGTCAGTGCCCAGCGCGAAGGTGATGGTCAGGGTGATCTTGCCGTCAGCGGTGGACTGCGAGGACATGTACAGCATGTTCTCGACGCCGGTGATGGCTTGCTCCAGCGGCGCGGCCACGGTTTCGCCGATGACTTTCGGGTTGGCACCCGGGAAGTTGGCGCGGACCACAACGGTGGGTGGCACGACTTCCGGGTATTCGCTGATCGGCAACTGGAACAGCGAGATCGCCCCGGCGATCAGGATCAGCAGCGACAGCACTGCCGCGAAGATCGGCCGCGAAATGAAGAACTGGGAAAAATTCATCGTAGAGAGCCCTTAGTCGCGTGGAGTCGTGGCAGCCAGCTTCACAGCCGTCCCCGGCGCAACCTTGGCAGGTGCGACTTGGGGCAGGTTGCTGGCTTCCAGCGCCTGGCGTTGTTGTGCGAGAGCCGCCAACGTTTGTTCGTTGGCCATCGGAATCACTTCAGGCGTGACCGGCGATCCCGGACGCACCCGTTGCAGACCCTTGACGATGATCGTGTCGTCCTTGTTCAGGCCGCTGCGCACGATGCGCAAGCCTTCGATCTTCGGACCCAGCTCCACCGCGCGGTAGGCGGTCTTGTTGTCGGCATCCATCACCAGCACGAACTTTTTGCCCAGGTCAGTGCCGACCGCTTCGTCGTTGATCAATGTGGCGCTGTAGGTGCCGCTGCCGACCAGCTTCAAGCGTGCGTACAGGCCCGGGGTGTAGCTGCCGTCGCTGTTGTCGAACACGGCGCGACCGCGGATGGTCCCGGTTTTCGGGTTGACCTGGTTGTCGATGAAATTCATGACACCCTGGTGCGGGTTGCCGTCTTCGTTGGACAGGCCCATGTAAACCGGGGTGGTGGCGCCGCGTTTGCCCTGGCGAGCGAGCTGCGTGTACTTGAGGAACACGCGTTCGTCGGCGTCGAAGTAGGCATAGACCTTGTCGGTGGAAACGACGCTGGTCAGCGGCGTGGTGTCGGCGGTTACCAGGTTGCCGGCGGTGATTTCCGCACGGCTGACGCGGCCGCTGATGGGGGCGGTCACACGGGTGAAACTCAGGTTCAGCTTGGCCAGGTCCAGTTGCGCTTGAAGCGCGCCGACGGCGGCGCGGGCTTCTTGTGCGGCACTGGTCCGCGAATCGGCCAGTTCGGCAGAAATCGCGTTGCTGGTGCGCAGACGCTCGCCGCGCTGGGCTTCGTTTTCGCTGCGAGTGGCATTGGCACGCGACTGGGCGACCAGTGCTTCGAGGCGGCGGACCTCAGCCTGGAATGGGCGGGGGTCAATCTGGAACAGCAGGTCACCTTTCTTGACCAGGGCGCCTTCAGTGAACGCCACTTCATCGATCTGGCCGGAAACCCGTGGACGGATCTCGACGGTTTCCGGGGCTTCGAGGCGTCCGGTGAATTCATCCCACTCGTTGACCGGTTGTTCCAGCACCTTGGCCACGCTGACCTTGGCGGCCGGCATCGTGGCGGCACTTTCCGGCGCCTTGCCGCAGGCGCTCATCACCAGTACGGCCAACAAGGCCAACGGGAAGCGCAAATGTTTGAGTGACTGTTCCATGGATGCATCCGCCAATGTGTTGAGATTGGCGAATGATGCGCGGCGGGGTGGTATGTCACGAATCGAATGGGGCGAAGGTAACTATCATTCGGAATGATATAAGACTCGACCAAGCCCTCTAGCCTGCGGTTTGCATTCGATTGTCATCAACGGGATTGATGACAATTGTGTGTTGCATTGGATGCAATAGTTGCTTGGGGCCGTGTTGCGGCCATTAGTTCGGAGAACAATCCGGATCAGGCCAGGCTGTCCGGATCCCCGAAGAACATCTGAATCCGCGAGCGCAACCAGCGCTCAGCCGGATCGTTATCCTGCGACCCGCGCCAGGCCATGTGCAGTTCGAAACTGGGCACCGGCAACGGCGGATCTTCCGCCCGCACGCCGCCTGCGGCGGTCAGCGCATCGGCGGTGTAGTCCGGCACCGTGGCGACAATGTCGGTTCCGGCGAGCAAGGTGCTCAGCCCGTTGAACTGCGGCACGGCGAGCACGACATGGCGTTTGCGCCCAAGCTTTTCCAGTTCTTCATCTATAAAGCCACTGAGGTCGCCGGCGAACGACACAAGGGCATGGGGGCGGGCGCAGTAATCATCCAGGCTCAACGGTCCCGGCACGGTGTCGGCGCGCAATAGCTTCGGCTTGCTGCGGCGCAGCACCTTGCGCTTGGCATTGGCCGGCAGGTCGGTGGTGTAGCTGACACCGATGGAGATCTCCCCGGAAGCCAACAACCCCGGCATGAGGATGTAGTTCACGCGACGCACGACCAGCACGATCCCCGGTGACTCGGCGCGCAGGCGCTTGAGCAGCATCGGTAACAAGGCGAACTCGACGTCGTCCGAAAGGCCGATGCGGAACACGGCGGTACTTGTGGCAGGATCGAACTCGGCCGCACGGCTGACCGCTGTGGAAATCGAATCCAGCGCCGGGGAGAGCAGGGCGAAGATTTCGATCGCCCGAGCAGACGGCTCCATGCTGCGGCCGGTGCGCACGAACAATGGATCATCGAACAGCCCGCGCAGGCGCGAAAGCGCCGCACTGATGGCAGGCTGGCCGAGGAAAAGTTTTTCCGCCGCGCGGGTCACGCTGCGTTCGTGCATCAATGTTTCGAAAACGATCAACAGGTTCAGGTCGACACGACGCAGGTCATTACGATTCATCTGGAGTCCTGGCAGAGTCAGCAAACTTGACGTGGGCGGCCATATGAGAACAATGGCCCGCAGGAATCTTACGGGGAAAGGCTGGTACTCTGCACCGAGAAATTCAGATTTCCTACAAAGGCTGCGTCGGATTCATACTGTATCTAGTGATGTTTCCGAGACGACGGAATCAATGACAGGCATGTCGACTATTAATAGCCACAGATAGTCTTGGGTTAAAAGCCCGGCTAGAGTTCAAGGCATTAGAGGTTCATTTGGCGAGGTTTGCGATGTCCCGCACGATCCGTTTTCACAAGTTTGGTCCAGCCGAGGTGCTCAAATGCGAAGAGCATGCGGCCGCTCAGCCTGCACCAGGCGAAGTGCAGGTGCGCGTCGAGGCGATTGGCATCAGCTGGTATGACACACTCTGGCGCCAGAACCTGGCACCTTCCCATGCTCGCCTGCCTTCTGGCATTGGCCAGGAAATGGCCGGTATCGTCACGGCCCTGGGTGAGGGCGTTGAAGACCTGGCTATCGGCGACAAAGTCGCCAGTTTTCCGGCCGAAAGCCCGAACGACTACCCGGTCTACGGCGAGCAGATTGTTCTGCCGCGCACAGCCTTGACCCGTTACCCGGACGTACTCAGCCCGATTGAAGCGAGCGTGCATTACACGCCGCTGTTGATCGCCTATTTCGCGTATGCCGACCTGGCACGGGTCAAGCCGGGGCAGTTTGTCCTGGTGACCGACGCCAGCCACTGCGCCGGCCCTTCCTTCGTACAACTGGGCAAAGCCCTGGGTGTGCGAGTGATTGCCGCGACCAAAACGGCGGAAGAACGTGAATACCTGCTGTCGCTCGGTGCCGATAAAGTCATCGTCACCGAGGAAGAAGATCTGCTGATACGCATCAACAAAATCACCGACAACCGCGGCGTGGACGTGGTGTTCGATGGTTTGGGCGGTCCGCAAATGTCGTTGCTGGGTGACGTGCTCGCACCGCGTGGCAGCCTGGTGCTCTACGGGTTGCAGGGCGGCAACCAGACGCCATTCCCGGCATGCGCAGCGTTCCAGAAGAACATTCAGTTCTTCGTGCACTGCATCGGCAACTTCACCGGGAAGCCGGAACTGGGCATTACCCAGGACCAGGTCGCACTGCAGCGCGCCTTGCGCGACATCAACCAGTTGACGGCTGATCGCGTGCTGTTGCCGCTCAAGACCCGGGTCTTCCCGTTTGCCGAGTTTGTCGAAGCACACCGCTACATGGACGAGTGTCCGTGTCGTGAACGGGTTGCCCTTCAGGTCGAACCGGCGTAACGATCACTTCTGTCGTACATCCTCAAAGAGTCCGTGTCCCCACGGACTCTTTTGCGTTCAGCCCCACCTAAATACCCATTGCCCTGATGGCGGAGCCTTGGGCCAGTTCGGCAACTGAACTGGTTTTTGCTCTTGATCTGTAGCTTCTAATCAGCCACTCAGCCCTGATAATTGAATGATTACTTTCATCTCAAGGAATGAGTCATGTCTGTGTGTCAGGCTGATACTTGTCAATGCCCATTGCATCTTTCAAAAAGCGCAAGTTGTTGCGTAGTTATAGAAGGCGCGACGATAACTTCTTTCTTTATTTCTTGTATTAAACGTCTGTGGGACGTTGTCGGACATTTCCTAGGATCGATAATTGGTTTGGTAAAATTCATAAAAATCAATGGAATAGATGGTTGCGGTCGGTGCTTTCGTGTGGCCGCTCCACTAATTTGTTGAAAGCAACCTCATTCCATTCCAGTGTTAGTATTTGACAGTAAATTCCATCACTACCGCCGTGCAGTCCGCTCGTTGCGCTTGACTGTTGGTGCGATATAGAACTTACAAGTATCAGGTAAATTTAAATGACCAGCATTCATGATCAAGCGATGAACTATGTCTATCAACAAGTGCTGCAGCGATTGCTCGGATTTTTTTCGCGGGCCGAACGTACGGCCTTGCAGTTGTTGATCCAGCGTCTGGTGGTAGCGGCGGGGGGGATGGCCCACATCGGCGATTTCAAGGTGCTGTTGATTCAGACCGGCACCCGCGACAACTGCTACACCCTGGCGCTGCTGCGGGCTGCCCAATTGACGATTGCAACCCGGTCACCTGCGACGTTTCAGTTGCGCATCGCCTCATTGCGAATGAATGGGGCCAGCGTGGTGGCTTTGGAAAACATGCATCGCACCAACAGTGCTTTGTTCATCTATGACGATCCGCGGGTCGAGGTGTTGATGGTGGATGACCGTGAGGTTCTACTCTTTGATCATCAGGCGCCCGTGTCCAGCGCCGGCCGCGAATCGAATCGGACTCAAATGCTGTTGATCGGCCATTGCCCTATCCGCAATGAGCTGCTGAATCCATGGGACAGCGGGTACCTGGCCACTGGCGAATTCTATGGGCAAATCGCGCGTTGGGACGGTGGCGTCGATGCGTTGCTCAGCAGCGAATCGCCGCGTCAGCAAAAACAGTTTACCGACGGTTTGTTGCGCGCTGCCGCAAAGGCGGGGTTATGGTCGTCGAACATCGGTGAATCCGCTTACAGCGGGTTGTTCGCATTGCTCGATGAACTGGGCAGCGACTGTTATCGCGAGTTCTATGGTGATCAAGGCCACGCACAATGGCGTCCGGCAGATCGCTTTGAAACCTGCCGTCGCGCGACCTGCATTGATATTCACGACATGTTGGTCAGCCCCCCGGAAGAGCGCTGGCCGTTGCTGAACGAGTTTCTTGGATACCAGCCTGACGAACCGGGTGCGCAAACCGGCGACAACGAATACGTGAGCCTGCCGATCTCGGCGCACCTGCGGGGGCTGCAAGCCTGTTGCCTGCAAGGGCGCAGTTACGAGGCGGGAGTCGCCGAATACCTGCAACGAACCTTGATCATGATGCGTCGCAAGCAGTTGCCCGATCAGCTGTGCGAACAAGTCATCGAAACCTTTTGCAATCCGGCAACGCAGGGTGAGTTGCGGGCACGGGCAGCGTCTGAAGCACAAAAGGCCCTCGGTCTGAGTGACGCACAGCTGGTATGTCTGCTCTTTGCGCCTTTTATCGACAACGGGGCCCGCCTTGAGCGTTTTCTTCGTCTATGCCATCCGGGCATGCTGGTGGCGCTGCCCGATCTGCACCGGGCCATGCAGGGGCAGCCCGTGGCCGAACAAATCATGCAGTGGATGATTGATGTCAGCGGACTGCCGGTGAGGCTGATTGGCCGGCTTTATCAAATGGCGTCGGTGTCCGAAACGCCATGCATGGCACCTGAAATTGCAGTCGCCAGCGCGGATGCAGCCGGTCTTGCTGTGGCGGATGAATGGTCTACGGGGCGTTGACCGTGCGCGGTTTGCGGGGCTGTGCAATTGGACTTGGTCCATGAAAGGTCTACGAGAAACGGACTTCGCCTATCAGGCGGTGTACCGATATCTCACCACGCTGATCAATGAGTCTATTGGTCATGGGCATTTGCGCCTGCCCTCCTTGAGACACCTCGCGGATCGTCTCAATGTGTCGATTTCGACTATCCAGTACGCGTACTCATTGCTGGAAAAAGAAGGGCGGGTCTATTCGGTGGCCAAGTCTGGCTACTTCGCGGTGCCAGTGTCCTCGACCGATCTGATTCAGAGCGGCAACGACTTGCTCGAAACCGTGTACGTCAACGCCCGGCGCCCGGGAATGTTTGTCCTGAGTGCCGATGAGCCAGCGTTATTGCAGCCGCTCGACAGTCCTTTGTTACTGATGGAGCGGGAGTTGCTGCGTCAGTATCCGCGCCAGCCGTTGCCAACGTCGCAACCGTTTGGTGAGCTGGAACTGCGCACAGCCCTGGCGGCTCGCTACACCTCTTCGCCGGTTCGCTGCTGGCATGCCGAAGAGGTTTTTATCGGCGCCGATCTACGGGGTGTGCTGGAAATACTGATCATCGTACTGGGCTTGAACGACGCGACAGTGGTGGTTGAATCGCCGTGCGACTGGGCGATATTGCGTTTGCTCCAGGCCGCTTGCGTGCGGGTGATCGAGTTGCCAGTGCTGGCGAACGGTTGCCTGGATTTCGATCGGCTCAAGGCGTTGCTGGAAACCGAATCGGTGCGGCTGGTTATGGTTTCCTCGGCCTTGAACATGCCGCGAGGCAGTCTGGCGCCTGATGACAATCGCCGGGCCATCGCGCAGCTGTTGGGCCAACACCACAGCTGGGTGCTGGAGAACGACTGTTATGGGGAGCTTTGCTTCGAGGTAGGGCGGCTGCGATTCCGCGATCTGCTGGATCCCGAGCGGCTGATGGTGTTTTCCACGTTCGAGAAAATCATCGGTCCGGAAGCGCACTATGGCTATCTGCTGTCGAAGCACTTCAGCGCCGACCTGCAACGGCATTTTCTGTTGCGTTCGTTCCGCCTGTCACCCATTCGGCAGAAGGCCATTGCACGGTTGTACGGCAATGGCCGCATCGATCAGCACCTGCACGTGCTGCGACGGCTGCTCAAAGAACGCAAGGGTCAGATGACCCAACTGTTGCAGGAACGGCTGGGTGATGCCTTGCAGGTTGTCGAGCCTCAGGGCGGCGCGACTATATGGGTTCGCTCCCTGCGGCAGGTGAATGTGCGTCGAGTGTTCCAGCGTTTGTTGGCGCACGAGGTGGTCATTGCCCCGGGTGAATTGTTCAGCCTTCAGGGCTTGCACGCACAGCATCTGCGCTTGAGTCATACCCTGGGCAGTGAGCACGACCTCGCTCTGGCCCTGGGTTTTCTGGGGGATGCGCTGCGTCTGGAGGCCATCGACTGAGGAGGGCGCAATGACATCTTCTAACGTCCTGGATCGATCCCGTCGCGTTACGGTCAAACTGCCAGTAAACTCCGTCCCAATTCCTGAACCACTCGATCCCAGAGGTTTTGCATGACACTCAGTCCTTTTGCGGGCAAACCGGCACCGGCAGAATTGTTGGTCGACATCCCGCGACTGGTAACGGCCTATTACACCGGCCAACCTGATGCCGCCATTTCGACCCAGCGTGTTGCCTTTGGCACGTCCGGGCACCGAGGCAGCTCGTTCGACCTGAGTTTCAACGAATGGCACGTTCTGGCCATCAGCCAGGCAATTTGCCTGTACCGCGAGGCTCAAGGCATTGATGGCCCGCTGTTCGTCGGTATCGACACCCATGCGCTGTCTACTCCCGCCGGGGCCAGTGCCCTTGAAGTCCTGGCGGCCAACGGCGTGACCGTGATGATTGCCGAAGGTGACGAGTACACGCCGACGCCGGCAGTCTCCCACGCGATCCTTTGCTACAACCGTGGACGCACCACCGGCCTGGCCGATGGCGTTGTCATCACGCCGTCCCACAACCCGCCGCAAAGCGGTGGCTACAAGTACAACCCAACCAACGGTGGCCCGGCCGATACCCACATCACCAAGTGGATCGAAGCCAAGGCCAACGAACTGCTGGCCAACAAGCTGGCCGGTGTCAAACGCATCAGCTACGAACAGGCACTGAAGGCGAGCACGACGCATCGCCACGACTACGTGAACACCTATGTGGCCGATCTGATCAATGTGATCGACTTCGATGCCATCCGTGGCGCCAAGCTGCGTCTGGGTGTCGATCCGCTGGGTGGCGCAGGGGTTCGCTACTGGTCGGCGATTGCCGAACACTACCGCCTGGACCTGGATGTCGTGAACAAGGAAGTCGATGCGACGTTCCGCTTCATGACCGTCGACTGGGATGGCCAGATCCGCATGGACCCATCGTCCAGCCATGCCATGCAAGGTTTGATCGGCCTCAAATCACGCTTCGACGTGGCATTTGCCTGCGATCCGGATCACGATCGCCACGGCATCGTCACCCCGTCCGGTGGCTTGCTGGCACCGAACAACTACCTCGCTGTGTGCATCGATTACCTGTTCCAGAATCGCCCGCAATGGCGTGCTGACGCTGCCGTGGGTAAAACCGTAGTCAGCAGCGGCTTGATCGATCGTGTGGCCAAGCGCCTGGGGCGTCGCCTGTACGAAGTGCCGGTTGGCTTCAAGTGGTTTGCCGATGGTCTGTTTGACGGTTCTCTGGGTTTTGGCGGTGAAGAAAGCGCCGGCGCGTCGTTCCTGCGCAAGGACGGCAGTGTCTGGTGCACCGACAAGGACGGGTTGATCCCGGCATTGCTGGCCGCTGAAATGACGGCTCGCACTGGTCGCGATCCAAGTCAGGCCTACCGGGCCTTGACCGATGAACTGGGCGAACCGTTCTCGGTACGGGTCGATGCCAAGGCCAATCCTGAGCAGAAAGCCCTGTTGAGCAAGTTGTCTCCGCAACAGGTGACCTCGACCGAGCTGGCCGGCGAAACGATCCAGAGCATCCTCAGCCATGCGCCAGGTAACGACCAGGCGATTGGCGGGCTTAAGGTCATGACCGAAAACGGCTGGTTCGCGGCGCGTCCTTCGGGCACGGAGGACATCTACAAGATCTACGCCGAAAGCTTTGTCAGCGATGATCACCTCAAGCAGTTGGTGGCTGAAGCGCAGACGCTTGTGGATAGCGCCATTTCCGCGAAGTAAGCACGGGCGCTGTGGAGACGCAGCACTGTGGCGAGGGGGCTTGCCCCCGTTCGACTGCGAAGCAGTAGTAAATCCAGGCGATGCGGTGCTTCAGGGAAACCGCGTTTCGGTTTCAGGGTCGCTTCGCAACCCAGCGGGGGCAAGCCCCTCGCCACAAGGGTTTGCGCGGTATCGAAAAAAAGGGGCAACCATCACGGTTGCCCCTTTTTTCGCATTTACCGAATCACGCCAGGTCCACCAGAACGATCTCGCTGTCCTCGAAGGCCGTAACGCGCAGAACCTGTTCATCGGCAATCGCAACACCGTCTCGAGCTTGAGCACGCAAGCCATTGACTTCAATCACGCCCGTCGCCGGCACCAGATAGGCGCGACGGCCAGTGTCCAGCCGGTACTCGGCCGACTCGCCAGCCTTCAGGTTCGCCGCCACCAGGCGCGCATCGGCACGAATCCGCAGGCTCTGATCGTCACCTTCCTTGCCACTGGCCAATGTCACAAAACCTTCGCGCTCGCCTTTCGGGAACGGCTTGGCACCCCAGGACGGCGCCAGGCCGGATTCGTTGGGGATGATCCAGATCTGAAAGATCCGCGTCTCGGTTGCTTCCAGGTTGTACTCGCTGTGGGCGATCCCGGTGCCGGCGCTCATGACCTGAACATCACCCGCTTCGGTGCGTCCCTTGTTGCCCAAGTTGTCCTGGTGGGTGATGGCGCCTTCACGGACATAGGTAATGATTTCCATGTCCCGGTGCGGGTGCTGCGGGAAGCCAGTGCCCGGGGCAATCACGTCGTCGTTCCATACCCGCAGGTTGCCCCAGTTCATGCGCTTTGGATCGTAGTACTCGGCGAACGAAAAATGGTGGTGGGCATCCAACCAGCCATGGTGAGCACCGCCGAGCGAATTGAAAGGTCTGAGTTCAAGCATGATCGTCTCCTGAAAGGTCCGTCATGGGGCAAAGCGCCTGAGCCACGAAGCAAGACCGGTGGTTGATGACGGCCATCATCCATCAGGCAAACATCGATAAAAAGCGTAAAAAATGCAGCATTCTTATCTAATATATTGATATTAAACGGGCTCGAAAAACTCTCACACAGCTTTCACTTCATCGCATAAGCCAATGAGTCATAAGCATTTCACTAGAACTCATCGGCAAATGCAGACACCATAGCGCTCAACAGCCTCACACCCTGGAGTCAGTCCGCGTGCCGCAACACACCCCCGATCTTCCTCCCGAGCTTCGCCCCTTGGCCGAGATGCCGCTGATCAAGCGCCTGCTGGCCCGGTTCTTCGGCTACAGCCTCACGCGCTTGCATGCACAGCACCGGGCGTCGTGGTTGCACGGTCAGGCCGACGGGTTTCGCAGTGGCCACAGCGCCGGTGTGGATTACGGCTACAAGGAAGGCAAGCTCGAAGGTCTGGAGGAAGGCCGGCAAGTCTTGCTGATCCGCGATTCGCGCTGCACCGAGCACCGTCCACCGAACGTCGATGACTTGTTGTTTGACGATTGGCGCCTGCCGTTGAGCGCCGAGTTGAAGAAACGCATGAAAGCAGACGTCGCCCGATGGCTGCCGCCGCATGCCCAGCCCAGCGCCGCACAGTGGAAAATGATCTTCAGCGATACGCCATCCACTTCGGTCATTGCCGGAGCCGGGGCAGGTAAATCGACCACGCTGGTGCTGCGTATTTTGCTGCTGACTCAATACCTGGGGTTCGAGCTGAGTTCGATGACGGTCGTGACGTTCACCCGTGAGTCGCGCAAGGATTTCATCAATAAATTGATCGAACTGTTTGCGCTTTGGGGGCGGGCGATCAGCTTCAAGGAAGCGCGTGATCTGGTGCGCACCTTCCACTCGCGGATTTTGCCGATGGTGCGCAGCTTGCCGGGTTTCGAACGGTTGCAAGCCTTCGAGAACCTCAGCTTTCGAACGCAAAACGGCGATGAAGAGGTCGACAGCAACCCGTTCGACTTGCGCATCAATGACGCGCAGCGCCAGCAACTCAATGCCTGCTATCACCAGCTGCACAGTCGGGATGAGCATTTCCGCGAGCTGATCAAGCCGTTGTCGCGCCATGCCTTGCAGCTCAAAGAGCTGGAGCGCGATCACCCGGATGTGCAAAAGCGGATTGGCGTGACCGAATTGGCCGCCAAGCGTGATGAAGAACTGTGCGATGTTGTCGAGGATCTGTGGTTGCGTGCAGGTGCGTGGCCGATCAAAGGGATCGAGCCCAACCGTCAGTCGTTCGAGATCAATGGCGCGAAATTTCATTGTCATGGCTACATCCCGTCGCTGGATGCCTGGGTGGTATTGGGCTTCGATCCTCGGGAAAATCCCCAGGTGACGCGGCCAAACGCCAAGCTGACAGTGCGCGCGGAGTGGGCTGTAAAGCGCACCCTGTTTCAAGCTTTCTGTCGTAAACCACTGATTTGGCTAGATAGTTACGAGTCATCAAAGCGCGTTTTAGCTTCACTGGCCGGTGATGCCAGTGCGGGGCCGGGCTTCGATTACAAGGTCAAGGGCGAACTCGGTTCCACACCCTTGCTGGATTGTTTCGTCACCGCCGCCGGGTTTATCGAAAACCTCGGCCTGGACGTACCTGCTGCTGTGGGGCAGATGAGCTTTGCCAAGGACGACCCAGACCGGTTTTTCTTCGAGGCCTTGAGCATTTACTGGCGGGCCCTGGAAGATCATTTGCTTGACCAGAAACCGCCGGTCATGACCTACAACCGCATGTTCGCGTTGTTCAGCGAGCACTCCCCGGAAAACCTCAAGCTTTTGAGCGATGACCTGCTTCGGCCGTTATCGCACCTGATGATCGACGAGTTTCAGGACGTATCGCCGCAAATCGTTTCCTGGATCAGGGCCAGTCTTGCGGAAATTCGCAGTCGAGGGCCAGCCATGCACGTCGGTCGCGGTGCCCAGCGTTCATCCTTGCTGTGCGTGGGGGACGATTGGCAATCCATCTACGGTTGGCGCGGCAGTTCGCCGACGTACTTCATGGAGTTCAACAAGGAGTTCCCGTCGCCGAGTACCACCAAGGTCATGCTCAGCGACAACTATCGCAGTCACCAGCACATCATTGATGCGGCCGAGCACATCGTGCGTGCGGCGCCCGCAATTGCCGGCAAAAAGGCCAAAGCCAGTGGGGAGCCGAAGGCGTTGCTGCCGGTGAACGTGCTTGATCGGGATGATCAAGGCATGGCCCAGCGTCTGATGGAACACTACAGGAAGGGCGATTCAATCCTGATGCTTTATCGAAAAAGTAGTTATAAGTCATTGATTGAAGAGCATATTAAATCTGTAGTTAATGTGGATTCTAGCTTGCCGTATGAGTCGCGACGGTTGAAACAGCTGACCTACCATAGCGCCAAAGGCCTTCAGGCCGACGCTGTGTTTCTGCTCGGCGATTGCCAGCACCTGACCAGTTCACCCTACAAGAATCAGGTGTATCGCATGGCGGGCCTGGGCAAGGCTGGCGACAGTGAGCCTTACGACAGCGCTCAAAAAGACGAGATCCTGCGATTGGCCTACGTAGGCATTACCCGGGCAGTCAGCCATTGCTATTGGTATGTCGATTCACAGGACAACCAGGCGGCGAACATGCCCAAGGCGTCTGACCGGATAGGTAAGGGCAAGGCTTTCTTTGCCGACCATCGGCTGGGCAACGTGTCGGGGTGAATCGAAAAGATCGCAGCCTTCGGCAGCGCCTACCTGGTAGGCACGCCGCAGGCTACGATCCTTGCACTGGACAATAAAAAACCCACATGAGTGGGTTTTTTATTGAGAAGTCAGCCTTCAGGCATAGCTCCTGAGGGCCACCGGTGGAATGAACGCTTCAAGCTCATCCTCCACCGCTTCGATTATTCGCTCTACATCCGCAGCATTCATGACCGTCGCGCAAGGAATGCCGGCTATGGCGATCATGGTCTCGCCAGTGGCACGGTCAAACAGACGGGCAATCATGCTGCCCGGCGCATCCATGCTCGCCTCGAAACCCATGGGATGAAAATGCCAGCGCATCAGCTGGCAGGCGTTTGGAAACGTGACCTTACTGAACCCTTTATTCATGTGTTGCCCACCTTCTTCATCGAGCGCTTCCTTTAGCTCATGCCAGGGGGGAAGAACCTTCATTGGTTCAACCAGTGACAGTCTTTAAAAGTAGCACCGCAGTGTGAAAGAAATGTGGAATCTTCAAACCGTTTAGCGATTGCTGCGACTTTTTTGATGCAGGTCACGTTATGCCGACAGTTGAACGGACATGAGCCCCGGTTTAGTCATTGATGCCTCGGCAGAACTTGGGCAAGCTCGACGTTTTTTCGTCGAGACCGTTATGCACGCCGATGATGATGGCCCGCTGCAAACCCAGGCGACAGGCGAGACGGTCATGCGCTATCACCTGCGCTGGAAGCACCGGGATCTGGATGGCGTCATGGCGCTTTATCATCCTGACGTCCAGTACAACGACTTTTTCCAGAATCGCGTCATGGGCCTGGGCGAGTTGCGCGAATACGTGCGCAGCAGCATGCCGCGCGACCCGGACGAAGCGCTGGAACACTCCGATCGCATTCGCCTGGATGGCAACACCGCGTTCATTCAATACCGCATTACCCTGCGCGGCGGCGAGGGGCTGGTGTCGTTCCGTGCCAGCGAGGCGATTACCGTCAAGGACGGGCTGATCTGGCGCGTCAATGAGTACGCCTCGCTGGTGCGTGAGCAACCGGTCAGCAAGACCGCCGGCAATCAGCGCCCGGCCGTCAGCCGGCTCGGCCTGTCGCCGCGTCAATTGAGCTTTATGGCGGACGACCTGCAACAGTATTTCCAGCGCCAGCAACCCTATCTTGATCCGGAGCTCGACCTGCAGCGGGTGGCGAAGGAGTGCGGGTACAGCCGTAATCAGATTTCCTATCTGCTGAATCAAGTGCTGGGCCAGAGCTTCTACCGTTACGTCAACCAGGCCCGTTTGCAGCATTTGCTCGCGGCGCTGGATGCCGCCACGCCGCCGCTGCGTATCGACGATCTGGCCTTCGCTGCCGGTTTCAATTCGCTGTCCGCGTTCTACAGTTGCTTCCGCCAGCACACCGGCCAGTCACCGAAGGCCTACGTCAAACAAATTTCTTTGCGTGCACGCGCGCAAGACAGCGACTGAAGCCACGCACTAGGATCAACGCCATCGAAGTTTTGAGTGGCGGAGTCTTGCATGTCGGCGTGGCGCACTATCAGTTTGTGGATGGACCAGCTCGACGAGCCCCTGTTGGCGCGCCCATCGCTGGAACAGGATCTGGATGTCGACGTCGCGATCATCGGCGCGGGTTACACCGGACTTTGGACGGCTTACTACCTCAAGCGCCAGGCCCCCGGCCTGAGCATTGCCATCGTTGAAGCGCAAACCGCCGGGTTTGGCGCGTCCGGTCGCAACGGCGGCTGGCTGATGGGTAACCTGCTGGGTGAGGATCGCCTGCTTGCCGGTTTGTCGCCGGAGGATCGCCGGGCTTCCTACGATTTGCTGCACAGCATTCCCGATGAAGTGGAAATTGTCATCGAGCGTGAAGGCATCGACTGCGATTATCGCAAAGGCGGGGCGCTGTATTGCGCTGCCCGCTATCCCGAGCAGGAAGCCAGCCTGCGCACCTATCTGGACGACCTCTACCGCCAAGGCCTCAACGAAAGCGATTACCGCTGGCTCAGCCCCGAGCAACTGGCGCAACAGATTCGCGTAGCCAAACCCTATGGCGGCATCTACGCGCCACACGTGGCGACCATTCACCCCGCCAAACTGGTGCGCGGGCTGGCCCGCACCGTTGAGCGCATGGGCGTCAAAATCTACGAAAACAGCCCGGTCAGCCATTGGCAGTCGGGCAGCCTGCGCACGGCGAAAGCCTCGGTGCGCAGCCGCTGGACAGTGCCGGCAGTGGAAGGTTACTCCGTCACCTTGCCGCCGCTGGGGCGCTATCAGTTGCCGGTGCAAAGCCTGATTGTCGCGACTGAGCCGCTGTCGGCCGCCACCTGGGACGAAATCGGTCTGAGTCGTGGCCAGGCGTTCAGCGAAGCCAGCCGCCAAGTGACCTACGGCCAGCGCACGGCGGACAACCGACTGATTTTCGGCGCCAGGGGCGGCTACCAATTCGCGGGTCAGTTGCGTCACGATTTTGACCTGAGTACCGACGAAAAGGAGCTGCGTCGCTATCTGTTCGGTGAGTTGTTCCCGCAATTGAAAAACGTGCAGATCACCCATGCCTGGGGCGGCAATCTGGGCATGTCTCGCCGGTTCCAGCCACACATGCTCTGTGATCGGGCCAATGGCATCGCGCTGTCCGGCGGTTATGGCGGGGAGGGTGTCGGGGCCAGCCACCTCGGTGGACGCACCTTGGCCGACCTGATTCTTGAACAGGACAGTGAACGGGTCCGTCAGCCATGGGTTATCCCCGAGGGCGGTCTCGACTCACTCAGGACCTGGGAGCCAGAGCCCGTCCGCTGGCTCGGCTACAACGCGATCATCCGCAGCTTTGTCCATGAAGACCAGACGCTGGCCAATCCGGCCACCGCACCCTGGCGGCGCAAGCTGGCCAGCGGGGTCGCGGGTTTCATGGAAGGTTTCATGCACTAACGGCTTTTATTCTCGACAGGTATTCCCATGAGCATTACGCAATTCAAGAACACCGCCACCCTGAAGCTGGAAGAGTCGAACCCCGTCGCCGTGCCGCTGGGGACACCCGTGGCCGTGGCATCGACCACCAGCGTCGAGCGCGACGACGGCGTTGAAACCGGCGTCTGGGAATGCACCCCGGGACGTTGGCGGCGGCAGATCGTTGCCCAGGAGTTCTGCCACTTCATCCAGGGTCGCTGCACCTTCACCCCCGATGGCGGCGAACCGCTGCACATCGAAGCCGGCGATGCACTGATGATGCCTGCCAATAGCCTCGGTATCTGGGATATCCAGGAAACCGTGCGCAAAACCTACGTGCTGATTTTTTAAAAAGCCTGGTTTTTGATCCTTTGATTGCCTGCCAATAACAACAACCCTCAGGAATCGACTCATGATCCGAAAGACACTCGCCCTGGCCCCATTGATGCTGGTCGCCTCCATCAGCCAGGCGGCCGAAAACGTCAAAATCTACAACTGGTCGGACTACATCGCGCCGGACACCACGAAAAACTTCCAGAAAGAAACGGGCATCGCCTTCACCTACGACGTCTACGACAGCAACGAAACCCTCGATGGCAAGTTGATGACTGGCAAATCCGGTTACGACGTGGTGTTCCCGTCCAACCACTTCATGGCCCGGCAGATTGAAGGCGGGGCGCTGAAGAAACTCGACAAGAGCCAATTGCCGAACTGGAAAAACCTTAATCCTGTGTTGCTCAAGGCCTTGCAGACCAACGATCCGGGCAACGAACACGGCTTCCCGTACCTGTGGGGCAGCACCGGCATCGGCTACAACATTGCCAAAGTCAAAGCGGTGCTGGGCGACAACGCGCCGGTGGATTCGTGGGACCTGATCTTCAAACCCGAGTACATGGAGAAGTTGCAGAAGTGTGGCGTAGCGATCCTGGACAACGGCCCGGAACTGCTGCCCGCCGCACTGAACTACCTCGGGTTGCCGCCTCACAGCAGAAATCCGGACGACTACAAAAAGGCTGAAGCCCTGCTGATGAAAGTGCGGCCGTATGTCAGTTACTTCCACTCGTCCAAGTACACCAGTGACCTGGCCAATGGTGATATCTGCGTGGCGGTCGGTTTCTCCGGCGACATCCTGCAAGCGGAAAACCGTGCCAAGGAAGCCAGGAGCGGCATCGACATCGGCTACGCGATTCCCAAGGAAGGCGCCGCCATCTGGTTCGACATGGTCGCCATGCCGGTCGACGCGCCGGACGAGAAGGCCGGCTACGCATTCATGAACTACCTGCTGCGCCCGGACGTCATGGCCGGTGTCAGCAACTACGTGCACTACGCCAATGGCAACGAACAGTCGGACAGCCTGATCGACCCGGCGATCAAGAACGACACCAAGGTGTATCCGAGTCCGGAAATGATGGGCAAGTTGTTTGCGCTTGAGGCGATGCCGCTGAATATTGACCGGGTTCGGACGCGGGTGTGGAACAAGATTCGCACCGGTAGCTGAAACTGTTGATCAGGCAGCCGGGACAGGACGTCCCGCTGCCATTGCTGTGGAATTCGACAATCAACTCGTGGGTTCAGCCGCACAACTCATCTGCCCCGAACCGGGGACCTGGAACAGTACGTCGCTACCGTTCTGCCAAAACCTGTAACTGCCCCTGACATCTTTACCCGCGTACTGGCCTCCCGGATTGCCGGGGGCCTGGGTAAGGGCGACCGAGTTGTTCGCCCATGCCAGGAACACCACGCCCGGCTCGACGGTAAAGAAGGTCGCTGCAACGAGCGCGTTCAAGCCTGCGCAACGGAAGGCCAGCGGGCCGTCGGTCTGCCGGCTTGGATCCTTGGTCCTCGCAATGGCCGAGCCCTGGCGCAGTTGATGGGCGCGCTCGGCATAACTGCGGATCGTACACGTCTTTATGTCTGCCTGGGTGCCGCACTGGTTTCGGGTGGCAATCCAGAACCGTTGGTCGATTTCGACCTTGTCCGGGGGCGGAACAGAGCGTTGGTCCGTGAGCGCCAGCTGATACAACCGCGACAGTTCCAGATCCATCTGTGCCAGTCGAGCGTCCTGGCAGACAAGCTTCTCGACCGGCAAACGGGCTGTCGCGCAGTCGAAGCTGGTCTTGAAGGTGGGGGCACGCTTCGCGGCAACCGCACTTAGGCTCACCGAAGCGCATGCAGCGGCGGCGAGGAGGGAGACCAGCAATGGTGTGACCTTTAACATGTCGGTTTTACTCGCGGCCCATAAAATCAGTCTTCCTGACGAATCGTAGCCACTTCATCGGACCTGACCTTTACCGTCGCTCCAGAAATATCCTCGAACTCGTAGAAGCCGTCTTTGGTCTTGGTTTTCGGCATGTCCTTGGTCAAATACTGGGTGCCGTTCTGCAGGGTTACGACGGTTGGCGTCGAGCAACCGGCCAACGCCAGAATAGCGGCTATTGCCAAGGGTAGACCCAGAGTCTTGATGTTCATGTTCATCTCTCCTGCGTAAAGGAAACAGCGCGGCCAGTCCGATCCGCTGCAGCGCTATCGCGATTGGTGTCGTGGATCGGATGAAAGTTCTCCCATCCTGAAAATATAGCGGACTGTGCTGCCATTGATCCTTTTCCGTTTGCACCGGACTGAGTGAAACTGGTATCTGTATGCATAACCAGTACTCGATAGCCTTGGCCCGATGACCCGTGACTGCAAACCCTCTTGACGATCCGTTCTATTACCTCAACAACTTCATGCAAGTGCTTGATTGGCTTGAGCTTCGCTACGCCGATGTGCTGAGCGTCGAGGAGCAGTCCTTCATTGGCGATTTCAAACGCTTGCCCCGTGAATCGAAGGCACTCCTGGTCAGGATGGTGATGCGCAAAGGCATTCACTTCAGGGCGAGCAAACTGCATTACGACGAAATCGGTGATATCGACACCGCAGCCGGACCACTGCTTGAACTGGGGTGGGTCGATGAACACATGCCGTTGTCGATCGATACGCTGTTCGAGGTGCTGCTCAAGGCGGAAATCCTCCAGTGTTTCAGCGCTGCCATCGACCAGCCCAAGGGCAAAAAAACCGATTGGCTGCCTGCATTGCGCGAACAGTTCCCGCAAACGCAAAGCTTCAACGACTGGTGCCCGTCTCTGGAGGAGCGCTTGTTCAGCCTGACCATCATGGGCCTGTGCGATCGACTGCGCTTGATGTTTTTCGGCAATCTTTATCAGGACTGGTCGGAGTTCGTACTGGCCGACCTCGGTGTCTACACCTACGAAAAAGTCGAGTTCTGCGCAGATTCACGGGGCTTGCGCAGCCGTGACGATGTGGATGCCTGCCTGCTGCTGCACGACTATCAGCAACAGTTCGAGGCCGCAGAGGCGCTGGACGAAGTGGTTGAACGGATTTCGGCTTTGGTGTTGGACAACCCCTGGTTGCAACGACGACGTGGCAAGCTGCTGTTCCAGATGGCCCAACACTGTGAACGCATTGCGGATTTCTCCACGGCCCTGAACCTGTACCGCCAATGTAGCTATCCCGGCGCACGCGCTCGGTTGATTCGGGTGCTGGAACGCTGCGGTGAGTTCCAGTTGGCCCTGGAGCTGGCGACGCGGGCCGAACAGGCGCCGGAAAGTGCCGCCGAACAACAGCAATTGCTCCGCATGCTGCCCAGGTTACGTCGCAAGCTCGGCGGGCCGCCGATAAAACGCGCGTCGCCTCGGTCCATGCAGCGGCTGGATCTGCAATTGCCCAGAGGCGAACCGGCGTTGTCGGTGGAGTTTCATGTTCAGGCGCATTTGTCGGAAGAAACGGCGCCGGTGCATTACGTCGAAAACAGCCTGATCAATTCGCTGTTCGGGCTGCTGTGCTGGCCGGCGATTTTTGCGCCGTTGCCGGGGGCCTTTTTCAACCCGTTCCAGCGCGGGCCCGTGGATCTGCTGAACGAAGACTTCCCTGGCCGTCGGGCAGCGTTGTTTCAGGCGTGCCTCGATGAACTCGACGACGGGCGTTACCGCCAGACCATTCGCGAACGCTATGCCAGCAAATGGGGCGTGCAGTCGCCGTTCGTGTTCTGGAGCGTGCTCAGCGAAGAACTGCTCGAACAGGCCCTGGACTGCTTGCCTGCCGAGCACCTCAAACACTGGTTCAACCGCCTGTTGCTGGACATCAAGGCCAACCGTGCCGGCATGCCGGACCTGATCCAGTTCTGGCCGCAGGAAAAGACCTACCGCATGATCGAGGTCAAGGGGCCGGGGGATCGACTTCAGGACAACCAGGTTCGCTGGCTCGAATTCTGCCATGAACACCAGATGCCAATAGCCGTCTGCTATGTGCAATGGGCGGAGCCGGACACTTGAGCTACAGCATTGCGGTACGGGCGCTGTGTGAGTTCACCGCCAAGGTCGGCGACCTCGATCTGCGTTTCACGCCGTCACCGACAGCGCTGGAAGGCATTGTCGGGCATCGCACGGTGGCGTCTCGTCGCAGTGATAGCTATCAAAGCGAAGTGGCCCTTGAAGGATGCTTTCAGACGTTGACCGTCAAGGGCAGGGCGGACGGCTATGACCCGGCGCAAAACTGCCTGGAAGAGGTCAAGACCTACCGTGGCGACTTGAGCAAACAACCCGCCAACCACCGGGAGTTGCACTGGGCCCAGGTGAAAATCTACGGTTGGCTGATGTGCCGAAAACTCGATCTGGCACACATCAATCTGGCGCTGGTGTATTTCGATATCGTCAGCGAGAAGGAAACCTGTCTGGCCGAAGCGTTTGGCGCCGATGAGCTGCAAGCGTTTTTCGAGGCGCATTGCGCGCGGTTCCTGCATTGGGCCGAGCAGGAGATGGCCCATCGCGAAGGGCGCAATCGGGCGGCGCAACAGTTGACCTTTCCCCATGCCGACTTTCGACCGGGGCAGCGTCACCTCGCCGAGTCGGTGTACAAGGCCGTCAGCACCGGCCGCTGCCTGATGGCCCAGGCCCCAACAGGAATCGGCAAAACCCTTGGCACGTTATTTCCCATGCTCAAGGCTATGGCGCCGCAGGAACTGGACAAGGTGTTTTTTCTCACGGCGAAAACCCCGGGGCGAAAATTGGCACTGGATGCCGCCCAGGTGATTCTTGAAGGCGTCGACGCGCCACCCTTGCGGGTTTTGGAAATGATCGCCCGGGACAAGGCCTGTGAACACCCGGACAAGGCCTGTCATGGCGAATCCTGTCCGCTGGCTCGCGGCTTCTATGATCGTCTGCCGGCGGCGCGTCAGGCCGCCAGCCAGTTGAGCCTGTTGAACCAGGGGGCCTTGCGCGAAGTCGCCCTGGCGCACGATGTCTGCCCGTATTATCTGAGTCAGGAAATGGCGCGATGGGCGGACGTGGTGGTTGCCGACTACAACTACTACTTCGATTTCAGCGCTTTGCTGTTCGGATTGGCGCAGGCCAATAACTGGAAAGTCGCGGTGCTGGTCGACGAGGCTCACAACCTGGTGGAGCGTGGTCGCCAGATGTACAGCGCCAGCCTTGATCAAGCGGCACTCAATGACGTGCGAAAAACGGCACCCGAAGCACTGAAAAAGCCTTTGCAAAGGGTCAATCGTGAGTGGAATGCGCTGCATAACCTGCAAACCGGCATCTATCAGGCCTATGACAAGGCCCCGGAAAAACTGCTTCAGGCGTTGTCTTCGTGCAGCGCCAGCATTGGCGACTATCTGAACGATCACCCCCTGGGACTCGATAGCGCGCTGCAGAGCTTTTATTTCGACATCCTGCAATTTGGCCGGGTGGCCGAGTTGTTCGATGAACAGTTTCTGTTCGATATCAGCAAGCGCGATCTCGACCGCAAACGCCCGCTCTCGCAGTTGTGTTTACGCAACGTGGTGCCTGCGGGGTTTATCCGTCCCCGCCTGAGCGCTGCCCGCAGTACCGTGCTGTTTTCCGCGACCCTCAGCCCCCGACACTATTATGCCGATTTGCTGGGTACCCCGGCAGACACGGTGTGCATCGACGTTGAATCACCGTTTCACGCCGACCAACTGCAAGTACACATCGTCAGCCAGATCTCCACGCGGTTCGTTCACCGCCAGTCATCCCTTGAACCGATAGTGGCGCTGATCGCCAGGCAGTTCACCGAACGTCCCGGCAATTACCTGGCGTTTTTCAGCAGCTTCGATTATTTGCAGCAGGTGGCGCAGTTGCTGGGCGAGAGCCATCCGCATATCAAGTTATGGTCGCAGTCCCGAGGCATGGCGGAAGAGCAACGCCAGCAGTTTCTCGACCAGTTCAGCGCCGACGGTCAAGGCGTCGGTTTCGCGGTGCTCGGCGGGGCGTTCGGTGAAGGTATTGATTTGCCCGGTGCGAGGCTGATCGGTGCGTTCATTGCCACCTTGGGGCTGGCACAACTCAACCCGGTGAATGAACAGTTGAAACATCGTATGGCGGCGATCTTTGGTGCCGGTTACGACTACACCTACCTGTTTCCCGGTGTGCAGAAAGTGGTTCAGGCGGCGGGGCGGGTGATTCGCACCCAGCAGGATCAAGGGGTGGTGATGTTGATTGATGACCGCTTTGGCGAGGGCAAGGTCAGGCAGTTGTTGCCCCGTTGGTGGTCGATTTCTACTTCGCCTCTTTACCCTGCGATGTGAGCGATCCCATGGCCTGTCTACACTCCGATTGACCGCGACAACCAGGTGAAGACTTTCATGCGAGTTACCGCTCGCGGTTAATCGAGCTTTCCAATTTGGTGGTTTGTCGCATACTCCACAGAAACAATCAGGTGGCGCATCCATGAGTGAAGATCGAACCAGGTCCAACGCAATCGACGACAGTCGCTTTCGACTGCTGATCGATGCAGTGATCGACTACGCGATCTACATGATTGATCCCGATGGCATCATCACCAGCTGGAACGCTGGCGCCAGGCGTTTCAAGGGTTATGAAGAAGCCGAGATTCTCGGCCAGCATTTCTCGCGTTTCTATACCGAAGACGATCGCCGTGCCGGGTTGCCCCAGCGGGCGCTTGACACGGCGCTCACTGAAGGGCGTTTCGAAGGTGAGGGCTGGCGGGTGCGCAAGGACGGCACGCACTTTTGGTCCCATGTGGTGATCGACCCGATTCGCGACTCGTCGGGCACCTTGCTGGGGTTCGCCAAGATCACTCGGGACCTGACCGACCGCAAAATGGCCGAAGAAGTGCTCAAGCAAAGCGAGCAACAGTTTCGCCTGCTGGTGCAAAGCGTGACGGACTATGCGATCTACATGCTTGCCCCGGATGGACGGCTGACCAACTGGAATCCGGGGGCTCAGCGCATCAAGGGCTATTTTCCCGAGGAGGTCATCGGCCAGCATTTTTCGATGTTCTACACCCCCGAGGACCGCGCTGCCGGCGAGCCGCAACGCACGCTGGAGGTTGCTGTTCGAGAGGGGCGCTTTGAAAACAAAGGCTGGCGGGTGCGCAAGGACGGTACGCGGTTCCTCGCCCATGTGGTCGTGGACCCGATCTGGGGCGACACTGGGACCTTGCTCGGGTTTGCCAAGATTACCCGGGATATCACCGAAGTCACGCAAGCCCAACAAGCACTCGAGACCACTCGCGAAGCGCTGTTCCAGGCGCAGAAAATGCAGGCAATCGGTCAGCTCAGCGGCGGGATCGCCCATGACTTCAATAATCTGCTGACGGTGATCCTCGGCAATCTGGAAATCGTGCGCAAACGCGTGACAGACGATTCGAAACTCATCCGCCTGATCGACAACGCAACCCAAGGCGCCTTGCGAGGCGTTTCCCTGACCCAGCGAATGCTGGCCTTTGCCAGGCGACAGGAACTCAAATCCGAACCGGTACAGCTGCCAAAGCTGATCGAAGGTATTTCCGGACTGTTGCGCAGTTCGCTGGGGCCTTCTGTGGAAGTCGAGATCCGTTTTCCAAGGGGTCTGGAGCCCGTGCTGGCTGACGTCAATCAGTTGGAACTGGCCGTGCTCAATCTGGCGACCAACGCCCGGGATGCGATGCCCCTCGGCGGAAAAATCCTGATCAGTGCAAGAACAGAGGAGGTCGCTGAAAGCAGCCGTTCATCCCTGGCAGTTGGGCGCTATGTCTGCCTGGATGTGACCGATACCGGGGAGGGCATGGACGAAGTCACGCTGGCCTCTGCGATGGATCCGTTCTTTACCACCAAGGGTGTCGGCAAAGGCACAGGGCTCGGACTGTCGATGGTGCATGGGTTCATTGAGCAACTGGGCGGGCGCTTTATCCTCAAAAGCCAGAAGGACTTTGGCACGACCGCCGAGCTCTGGTTGCCGGTTGCCACCAATGGCTCTGCCACCAAACCGGCGGTGCAGGAGGCGGCCATTACGGTGCCCCGTCTGTGTGTGCTGGTGGTGGACGATGACAGCCTGGTTCTGACCAGTACGAGCCTGTTGCTGGAGGATCTAGGACACCGTGTCGTCAGTGCCGCCTCCGGGGCCAGGGCTCTGGAGTTGTTCGACAGCGAACCGGATATCAATCTGGTCATCACCGACATGGCCATGCCGCAGATGAGTGGTGCGCAACTGGCCCACGCCATCCGCCTGATGAATCCTGCGTTGCCAATCATCCTCGCTACCGGTTACGCCGAGCGCCTTGAGGGGTTTGCGGCTCATTTACCCCGGCTGTCCAAACCGTTTACCCAGCTCAACCTGGTGGAAATCATCGCGCGGGCGATGAAGTGACACGGCGCTTGCGCCGCTCGTAGCGGGCCAGCATCGGCTGGGTGCTGATGCCATGTACCAGAATGCTCAGCGCCACGACCGAGAGCGTGATATCGGCGCATAACGTCGCGACCGACGGCATCAAGTCATGGTTCAAGGCATAGAACAGGTAGTAAAAACTACCGATGCCGCGGATACCGAACCAGCCGATCAGCAGGCGTTGCGGGCCATCGATCAACCGGCCCCACGGCATCAGCGCGACGCTCAGGGGGCGGATTATCCCGAACAACACCAGCGCAATCACCAGGGCTCGCCAGTCCCAGTGGGTGATCAGCACCACCCCCAGCAGCGTCACCAGAAACACTTCCATGGCGCGCTCCACCAAGCTGCCAAATGAAAGCATATCGCCCATCATGATCCCGGCCGCAACCTGAGATTCCTCAAGGTTGTCGACGTCACCGTGCACCGCGTCCTCGGGTTCGACGTTCTGATGGCCTACCACGGCTTTAACCAGATGCTCCGCCGGTGTGTGGGCATCGCCCGCTGTCCTGACCTCGGCCTGACGCAACCCCAGGCCAGCGGCAAACACCGAGAGAAAACCGTAGCCCTGAATCGCTTCGGCCACGACATAGGCCAAGGCAATCAGGGCAAGGGCCAGGTAATCATTGGGCGAGAAGGTGCTGTCGGCATTCCTGATGCGCATGAACAGCGTCAGGCGGCCAATGCCGCGCCCCATCCAGTACCCGGTCAGCAAACCTGCGGGCAATGCCCACAACAGTTGCTTCAATGCCCAGTCATCAAGCCAGGCGTACGTGTCGCCGCTGTGCTGCATAAGCAGCAACCCGAGGATGACAAAGGGGAAGGCGATCCCGTCGTTGAGACCAGCCTCGCCCGTCAGCCCGAACCGTACCGTATCGTAGTCCTTGGCATCGTTGACCTGCACCAGTGAGGCCAGTACCGGGTCGGTGGGCGCCAGGATCGCCCCGATCAACAGCGACGGTCCCCACGGTAATGCAAAACCGAAGTGCAGCAATAACCCGACACCGATAATGGTCAGGACCATCACCGGTCCCGCCAGGGTGAATGCCACTCGCCATCGAAGGTCGCGAAGGGGCAAGCGCAGTTTCAAGCCGCAGACAAACAGTGAAAAAAGCACGGCGACTTCGGACAGATGCTCCATCCAGAACGCCGCTTCCTTGATATCGAGCCTGAGCAATCCCAGTCCCGCCGGCCCGATGACCACACCCAGCACCAGACAGACCGCGGAAGTGGTCACCGGCAGCCAGCGCAGGTAAGACGATGTCAGTGCCAGCGTCAGCAACACCGCACCCAGCACCGCCACCCAGGCTGTGAAGTCCATCAACTGACTGTAGCGCGCAGGTACTCAGGGGTAAGCACGTTGAACGCGGTAAACCCGATGCATTGATTGACCGTGGGCATGGACTCAAAGGTACGTGACATCCAGCGATGAGCTTCCTCTTCCTGGCGAATATCCGTCCAGGCGAAGTTCGGTTGAGTGAACAGCTTGAAGACGGGCGCGGACATGACGACCTCCAGGTATCAAGACCTATAGGGTGTTGAGCCCTGGAGGTCGCCACGGGTTCAATTATTCCACCGCGTAACAGCATCGATTTAATGACACACACAAGAACCTGTAGGAGCAAGCTTGCTCGCGAAAGTGGTGTGTCAATCAACAAAAATGTTGACTGTGATACCGCCATCGCGAGCAAGCTTGCTACAGGGGGGGGTAGCGGGGGGCTTCGGGGAGAATCAGGCCTTCAGGTTGCGCAAGCTGCGCTCCATCCGCGCCAGGCCTTCTTCCAGCAGTGAGCGTGGGCAGCCGAAGTTCAGGCGCACGAACTGCTTGCAGTCATCGCCAAAATCCAGTCCGGCACTCAGGCCGACCTTGGCCTGTTCAAGGAAGAACTGCTGCGGATTGTCCAGCCCCAGCGCCGAGCAATCCAGCCAGGCCAGGTAGGTACTTTGCGGAACGTTCATGGTGATGCCCGGCAAACGGGTGCGCACGGCGTCGACCAGGTAATTGCGGTTGCCTTGCAGGTAAACCTTCAACTCGGCGAGCCAAGGCGCCGCTTCGCTGTAGGCCACGCGAGTGGCTTCCATGCCCAGCGGGTTGACGCTGTCGACCATGCCGCATCGGGCGTGGTTGACGCGCTCGCGCACGTGGCGGTCCTGAATGATCATGAACGAGGTTTTCAGCCCCGCGATGTTGTAGGCCTTGCTCGCCGACATCAGCGTGATGGTGCGTTGGGCGATTTGCGGGCTCAGGGTGGCCATCGGAATGTGCGTGCGGCCGTCGAAGCACAGCTCGGCGTGGATCTCGTCGGAGATGATCCAGGCGTCGTGCTCCATGCAGATATCGGCAATGGCTTGCAGCTCTTCCCGGGGAAAGGCTTTGCCCAACGGGTTGTGCGGGTTGCTCAGCAGCAGCGCGCCGCCGCCCTGCAAGGATTCGCTCAACGTTGCCAGCGGCGTGGCATAGGTGCCGTCCGGCAGCGAATCGAAACTCAGCTCTACCTTGTTCAGCCCCCAATGCCCCGGCGCATGGCGCAGCGGCGGATAGTTTGGAACCTGCACGACGACATTCTGTTGTGCCTGTACCAGCGCCTTGAGCGCCATGTTGAAGCCCGACTCGACCCCCGGCAGGAAGATCAGCTCTTGCGGTTCGACGCGCCAGGCGTACTTGTTCCAGAGATCGGCGACGATCGCTTCGCGCAAGTCGTCCTGGGCAACGCTGTAGCCGACCATCGGGTGCTCCAGGCGTTTTTGCAGGGCCTGGACAATCACCGGCGGCGCGGCGAAGTCCATGTCGGCGACCCACATCGGCAACACGTCGGCCGGGTAGCGGCTCCATTTGGTGCTGCCGGTGTTGTGGCGGTCGAACACCTGATCAAAGTCGAAAGTCATGCGCGGTCTCGTAAGGCGGGGTTGAACATGCGCCAATGATAAGCGCCATCCTACTGCAGGAGCGAGCCTGCTCGCGATGGTGGGTCAGATACGCTGATGTCAGCTGACACACCATCGCGAGCAGGCTCGCTCCCACAAGGGTCTTCGCAGCAAGCTGATTTTGTCCGACGGTCGGTTGTCATGGTGAATTCGACAGCATTGGCTAAAGTTGAAGTGTCGGCACTCAGACTGCCGCCACCGTGGTTGTTCAAAAAGACCCGGCCATGTACCGGGTTCCACCTGATCAGGAGTGCACGATGGATCTCAGCCGTCGTCAGTTCTTCAAGGTCGCCGGTATCGGCCTTGCAGGCTCTAGCCTTGGCGCGTTGGGCATGGCCCCAACGGCTGCCTTTGCCGAACAGGTGCGTCATTTCAAGCTCGCCCACACCCATGAAACCCGCAACACCTGCCCGTATTGCTCGGTCGGTTGCGGTTTGATCATGTACAGCCAGGGCGATCATGCGAAGAATGTCGCGCAAAACATCATCCATATAGAAGGTGACGCCGACCACCCGGTCAACCGCGGCACCCTTTGCCCCAAAGGCGCAGGCCTGCTGGACTTCATTCACAGCCCCGGACGCCTGCAATACCCGCAGATGCGCAAGCCCGGCAGCACCGAGTGGACGCGTATTTCCTGGGATGAAGCACTGGACCGCGTGGCCGACCTGATGAAGGCCGACCGCGACGCCAACTTCGTCGAGAAAAACGCCCAGGGCCAAACGGTGAACCGCTGGCTCACCACCGGGTTCCTCGCGGCCTCGGCGGCGTCCAACGAAGCGGGCTACATCACCCACAAGGTCATTCGCAGTCTCGGCATACTGGGGTTTGATAACCAGGCGCGTGTCTGACACGGCCCGACGGTGGCAAGTCTTGCCCCGACGTACGGCCGTGGTGCCATGACCAACCACTGGACCGATATCGCTAACGCGAATCTGGTTCTGGTGATGGGCGGCAACGCAGCAGAAGCGCATCCGTGCGGCTTCAAATGGGTGACCGAAGCCAAGGCGCACAACAACGCCCGGCTGATCGTGGTCGATCCGCGTTTTACCCGGACCGCTTCGGTGGCCGATTTTTACGCGCCGATCCGCACCGGCACCGACATCGCCTTCATGGGCGGGCTGATCAATTACCTGCTGACCGAGGACAAGATCCAGCACGAATACGTGCGCAATTACACTGACGTGTCGTTCATCGTCAAAGCCGGGTATGGCTTCGAGGACGGGATTTTCAGCGGTTACGACGCGGCCAAACGGACGTACACCGACAAGTCCGGCTGGGGTTATGAGCTAGGTGAAGACGGCTTCGCCAAAGTCGACCCGACCCTGCAAGACCCGCGTTGCGTCTATCAACTGATGAAGCAGCACTACAGCCGCTACAACATCCAGTTGGCGAGCCAGATCTGTGGCATGCCGGTCGATGCGATGCAAAAAATCTGGGAAGAGATCGCCACGTGCTCGCAACCGGGCAAGACCATGACGATTCTCTATGCCCTGGGCTGGACTCAGCACTCGATTGGCGCGCAGATCATCCGCAGCGCGGCGATGGTGCAACTGCTGTTGGGCAACGTCGGCATGCCGGGCGGGGGCGTGAATGCCTTGCGCGGGCACTCCAATATCCAGGGCCTGACCGATCTGGGCCTGCTGTCGAACTCGCTGCCGGGCTACCTCACGCTGCCCACCGATGCCGAGCAGGATTACAACGCCTACATCGTCAAGCGCACACAAAAACCGTTGCGCCCAGGGCAGCTGTCCTACTGGCAGAACTACGGCAAGTTCCATGTCAGCCTGATGAAAGCCTGGTACGGCGCCAATGCCACGGTCGAGAACAACTGGGCCTACGACCACCTGCCGAAGCTGGACATTCCCAACTACGACATCCTCAAGGTATTCGACCTGATGGGCCAGGGCAAGGTCAACGGCTACATGTGCCAGGGCTTCAACCCCATCGCCGCGCTGCCCGATAAAAACCGGGTGATGGCGGCACTGGCCAAGCTGAAATGGCTGGTGGTGATGGACCCGCTGGCCACCGAGACCTCGGAGTTCTGGCAAAAGGTCGGGCCGTATAACGACGTCAACAGCGCCGAGATCCAGACCGAAGTCATTCGCTTGCCCACGACCTGTTTCGCCGAGGAAGACGGCTCTCTGGTCAACAGCAGCCGCTGGTTGCAATGGCACTGGAAGGGCGCCGATGGCCCCGGCGAAGCGCGCACCGACATACGGATCATGTGTGAACTGTTCCTGCGTCTGCGCCAGCGATACGAGAAAGAGGGCGGCAAATACCCCGATCCGATGCTGAAACTGTCGTGGCCGTACAAAATTGCTCACGAGCCTTCACCGGAAGAACTGGCCAAGGAAATCAACGGCTACGCCACCACGGATTTCACCGACGCGACGGGCGCGGCGATCAAGGGCAACGCGCAATTGGCCGGGTTCGGTCAACTCAAGGACGACGGCAGTACGGCATCCGGGTGCTGGATTTTCTGCGGCAGCTGGACCGAGGCGGGCAACCAGATGGCGCGCCGTGACAACAACGATCCGTTCGGCATGCATCAGCATCAAGGTTGGGCGTGGGCCTGGCCGGCGAACCGACGGATTCTCTATAACCGTGCTTCGGCGGATTTGTCCGGCAAGCCGTGGGATCCGAAAAAACGCCTGGTGTGGTGGAACGGCAAGGCCTGGGGCGGCACCGATGTGCCGGACTACAAGGCCGACGTGGCGCCGGAAGCGGGGATGAATCCGTTCATCATGAACCCCGAAGGCGTGGCGCGGTTCTTCGCCGTCGACAAGATGAACGAAGGCCCGTTCCCCGAACACTACGAGCCGTTCGAGACGCCAATTGGTATCAACCCGCTGCATCCGCAAAACAAGAAAGCCACCAGTAACCCGGCCGCGCGAATCTTCGATTCGGTATGGGAAACCCTCGGCGTGGCCAAGGATTACCCGTACGCCGCCACCAGCTACCGGTTGACCGAGCATTTCCACTTCTGGAGCAAGCACTGCAAGCTCAACGCGATTACCCAACCGGAGCAATTCGTTGAAATTGGCGAAGTGCTGGCCAAGGAGAAAGGCATCGTCGCCGGTGACCGGGTGCGAGTCAGCAGCAAGCGCGGTTTCATTGAAGCGGTGGCGGTGGTGACCAAGCGGATTCGTCCGCTGCAGGTCAACAATCAGGTGGTGCACCAGATCGGTATCCCGTTGCACTGGGGTTTCACGGGCCTCACGCGACACGGCTACCTGACCAACACCCTGGTGCCGTTCCTCGGCGATGGCAACACACAGACCCCGGAATCCAAGTCATTCCTGGTCAACGTGGAGAAAGTCTAAATGGCCAGCCAAGACATCATCGCCCGCTCGGCCACCACCACACCCGCGCCCTCGGTGCGCGGCGTGGACGAAGTCGCCAAGCTGATCGACACCACCAAATGCATCGGCTGCAAGGCTTGCCAGGTCGCCTGCTCGGAATGGAACGAGTTGCGCGACGAGGTCGGCCATAACCATGGCACCTACGACAACCCGCAAGACCTCACCTCGGAAACCTGGACGTTAATGCGCTTCACCGAGCACGAAACCGACGCCGGCAACCTGGAGTGGCTGATCCGCAAGGACGGTTGCATGCACTGCGCCGAACCCGGTTGCCTGGCGGCGTGCCCCAGCCCCGGTGCGATCATCAAGCACGCCAATGGCATCGTCGATTTCGATCAGGATCATTGCATCGGTTGCGGCTACTGCATCACCGGTTGCCCGTTCAACATTCCGCGCATCTCGCAAAAGGATCACAAAGCTTACAAATGCACGTTGTGTTCGGACCGGGTGGCGGTGGGGCTGGAACCGGCCTGCGTGAAGACCTGTCCAACCGGCGCCATCGTGTTCGGCACCAAGGACGACATGAAGGAACATGCCGCCGAGCGCATCGTCGACCTCAAGAGTCGTGGCTTTGAAAACGCCGGTCTGTACGACCCCGAAGGCGTTGGCGGTACCCACGTGATGTATGTGTTGCACCACGCCGACACGCCGCGGATTTATGCCGGGTTGCCTGATCATCCCGCGATCAGCCCGTTGGTAGGACTGTGGAAGGGCATCAGCAAACCTCTGGCGTTGTTGGCCATGGGGGCGGCGGTGCTGGCCGGGTTCTTCCATTACGTGCGCATCGGACCGAACCGTGTCGAGGAAGATGAGCACCCCAGTCCACCGGACACCTCGGTGCATGAGGTTGATCCGGCGGTCCATACCTTCGATCCACGCGGGGAGGGCAGGCCATGAGCAACAAGACCATCCTGCGCTACACCAGCAACCAGCGTACCAATCACTGGCTGGTGGCGATTCTGTTCCTGATGGCCGGGTTGTCCGGGCTGGCGTTGTTCCATCCGGCGCTGTTCTGGCTGAGCAACCTGTTCGGCGGCGGGCCATGGACGAGGATCCTGCACCCGTTCATGGGCGTGCTGATGTTCGTGTTTTTCCTCGGCCTGGTGTTGAGCTTCTGGCGCGCCAACTTCTTCATTGCCAATGATCGCCTGTGGCTCAGGCGCATCGATCGGGTGATGGCCAATGACGAGGAGGATGTGCCTGCGGTGGGCAAATACAACGCCGGGCAGAAGCTGCTGTTCTGGACTTTACTGCTGTGCATGCTGGTGCTGTTGTTCAGCGGTCTGGTGATCTGGCGGGCGTATTTCAGCGAGTACTTCGGCATCACCTCGATTCGTTGGGCGATGTTGCTGCATGCGCTGGCCGGGTTCGTGCTGATCCTGAGCATCATCGTGCACATCTACGCCGGACTCTGGATCAAGGGTTCGGTCGGCGCCATGCTGCATGGCTGGGTCAGCCGTCCCTGGGCGAAGAAACACCATGAACTCTGGTACCGCGAGGTGACCCGTGACGAGGCACCTAAACCACCGATCACGAAAAAGGGCTGACCGTTGCCAACCATCCTCGAACCCGGACAAATCGAAGCGGCGGCCAGTTCGCCGCCGTTTCTGCACCTGCCGCCGCACACACTTTTTGATCTGCGCGCCCAGCGCCTGGAACAGCTGGCCGAGGGGCATCCGCTGGCCGATTATCTGCGCCTCATCGCCGGGTTGTGCCGGGTGCAACAGCATGTGCTGGACAACCCGCCGCTGTGCGAACCGCTGGATCTACAACGCATTGAGGTCTGCAAACAACACGGCTTGCCGCCCTTCGCGGCCGACAGCCTGGTGCGCGAGGACGACTGGCAGCCGTATCTCGATGCATTGCTGGAAAGCTACCCGGCACCGTCGCAACCGGCTGTGACCGACGCACTGGCAGCGTTGAACCAGGCCAGCCCCGGTCAGCGACGCGCCTGGGCGGTGGCACTGGTCAGCGGCCAGTTTTCGCTGGTGCCGGCAGCGTTGGTGCCGTTTCTCGGTGCGGCCCTGCAAACGGCCTGGAGCCACTGGCTGTTGAGCACGCCCAACCTGCAACTCAAGCCCGGCGACAGCCTCAGCCAATGCCCGGCCTGCGGTTCACCGGCCATGGCCGGGGTGATTCGCAATCGTGGCAAGCACAACGGCTTGCGCTATCTGGCCTGTTCCTTGTGTGCCTGCGAGTGGCATGTGGTGCGGGTCAAATGCGTGTACTGCGAACAGAGCAAGGGGCTGGACTACCTCAGCCTTGAGGACGATCGCCACGCCGCCAATCAGGCACCGTTGCGCGCCGAGATGTGCCCGAGCTGCAACACGTATCTGAAATTGTTGTACCTGGAAAACGACGCCCATGCCGAAGCGCTGTCGGCGGACCTGTCCAGCCTGATGCTCGACATGCGCCTGGCCCAGGACGGCTACCAGCGTCTGGCGCCGAATCTGTTGCTGGCACCGGGAGACGAATGACCACAACGTCTACACTCTGGCGCGACGGTCTTTCGATTTCAGGAGTGCCAGATGTCCGCCAGCGGTGCCAGCCATCACCTGCGTTTGCCTTCCGTTGACAGTTTGTTGCGTCATGCGGCGTACCAGCCGTTGGCCGAGCGCTTTGGACGCGACGCGTTACTTGCCGCACTGCGTCAATTGCTCGACGAGTTGCGCGACGATGTTCAGCAGCGTTTGCTCGCGCCGGTTGAGGTCAGCCCCGAGGTGCTGGCGGGTAGAGTCGGCGAGCGGTTGGCCAGCCAACACCGCAGCCATGTGCGGCGGGTATTCAACCTCACCGGCACCGTCCTGCACACCAACCTCGGCCGGGCGTTGTTGCCCGAAGAAGCGATAGAGGCCGTACAAATGGCCGCTCGCTATCCGCTCAATCTGGAATTTGACCTGCAAACCGGCAAGCGTGGCGACCGCGACGATTTGATCGAGGGCCTGATCCGCGAATTGACCGGCGCCGAAGCCGTGACCGTGGTCAACAACAATGCTGCCGCTGTGCTGCTGACCCTCAACAGCCTGGGGGCGCGCAAGGAAGGCATCATTTCCCGGGGCGAGCTGATCGAAATCGGCGGCGCTTTTCGCATCCCCGACATCATGGCCCGTGCCGGGGTAAAACTGCACGAAGTCGGCACCACCAACCGCACCCACGCCCGCGACTATGAAGCGGCCATCAGCCCGCGCAGCGGCTTGATCATGCGCGTGCACGCGAGCAACTACAGCATTCAGGGATTCACCACGAGTGTGCCGACCGCCGAGTTGGCGCAACTGACCCATCAACATGGGTTGCCGTTGCTCGAAGACCTCGGCAGCGGCAGCTTGCTGGATCTGACCCGTTGGGGCTTGCCCGCCGAACCGACGGTGCGGCAGGCGCTGCAGGACGGCGCGGACATTGTCACGTTCAGCGGCGACAAACTGCTTGGTGGCCCGCAGGCCGGGCTGATTGTCGGAAGCAAAGCGCTGATCGCCAAGATCAAGAAGAACCCGCTCAAGCGCGCCTTGCGTGTCGACAAACTGACCCTCGCCGCCCTCGAAGCGGTGTTGAACCTGTACCGCAACCCGGACCGTCTGGCTGAGCGGTTGCCGAGCCTGCGCCTGCTGACCCGGCCGCAAAACGAAATTCTGGCCCAGGCTGAACGCCTGCGCCCGACGCTGGCCACGGTAGTGGGCGAGGAGTGGACCGTCAGTGCGTTACCGGCCCTGGGCATGATCGGCAGCGGCAGCCAACCGGTGGCGCGGTTGCCCAGCGCCGCATTGTGTCTGCGGCCGCTCACGTCGAAGCGTTTGCGTGGGCGTGCCTTGTTGAATCTGGAGGAAGCCTTTCGACGTTTGCCGATTGCCGTGCTCGGTCGCATTGACGATGACGCCCTGTGGCTGGACTTGCGGCAACTGGATGACGAACCGGCGTGGCTGGCGCAGCTCGATCAATTGCACATGGAGGGCGGGGCAGGGTGATCGTCGGCACCGCAGGGCACATCGACCACGGCAAGACGGCCTTACTCCAGGCGCTCACGGGCCAGGCAGGTGACCGACGCCGGGAAGAACGCGAACGCGGCATGACCATCGACCTCGGTTATCTCTATGCGGCGCTGGAGCCGGGAGCGGGCCTGACCGGTTTCATCGATGTGCCCGGTCACGAGCGCTTCACTCACAACATGCTGGCCGGGGCTCAAGGCATTGATCTGGTGTTGCTGGTGGTGGCTGCCGATGATGGGGTGATGCCGCAGACCCGCGAACATCTGGCGATTGTCGAACTGCTGGGCATTCCCCGGGCAATCGTTGCGATCAACAAATGTGACCGGGTCGATAGCGCCAGGATCGAAACCGTACACCAGCAAATCCGCGCCTTGCTGGCCCCAGGACCCTATGCCGATGCACCGCTGATTGCAGTGTCGAGTATCACCGGCGAAGGCGTCGAAAGCTTGCGCCAACTGCTGTTGCAAACCCAGCGCGAAGTGCAGCAACGCAGTACCGAAGGCGGCTTTCGCCTGGCGATCGATCGGGGATTCAGCATTGCCGGTGCGGGCATCGTGGTCACCGGCACGGCGTTGTCGGGGCAAGTGGCGGTGGGCGATACGTTGTTGCTGGGGCCGCAGGGCAAACCGGTGCGAATTCGCGGGTTGCATGCACAGAACCAGACGGCAGACAGCGCTTTTGCCGGTCAACGCGTGGCCCTGAACCTGAGCGCGGATCGCCTGGTGCTGGAGCAGATTCACCGTGGTCACTGGCTGCTTGCCGACTGGCTTCACGCACCCACCGAGCGCCTGGATATCGACCTGCAGCTGCTGGCGAGCGAGTCTCGCGCTTTCGAGCACTTCCAACCGGTTCACGTTCACCTCGGCACGCAGGACGTGACCGGGCGAGTGGCCTTGCTCGAAGGCGCCAGCCTGCCACCGGGCGAGCGCATGTTTGCGCAAGTCTTGCTCAATTCACCCGTGCACGCCGTGAAGGGTGACCGGCTGATCCTGCGCGACCAAAGCGCTCAGAGAACGCTCGGTGGCGGTCGGGTGCTCGACCCGTTTGCCCCCAGTCGCCAACGGCGCAGCCCCGAACGCCTGGCGCAATTACACGCTTTGGCCAACAGCGAGAAACTGGAAGAGATCCTGCCGGCGTTGTTGTCCTTCAGTGATGTCGGACTGGACCCGCAACGCGTGGAGCGTCAGTTCAATCGACCTCGCAACACCTGGGCGTTGCCCGACGACATTCGAATGATCGACACCCGGCAAGGCCCGTTGCTGTATAGCACCGCCCGTTGGGAAGCGCTGAAAGCTCCATTGCTTGCGCACCTCGCACGCTTTCATCAACTGGAACCCGACCAGATGGGCCCGGACCGCGACCGCTTGCGGCGCTTTACCGGCACCGCGCTCGACCGCCCGACCTTCATCAGCTTGCTCGACGAGTTATTGGCCAGTGGCGACATCGCCAGCAGCGGTCCGTGGCTGCATCTGCCCGACCATCAGGTGCGCTTGAGTGAAGAAGACGAAGCGCTGTGGCAACGCTTGCAACCGCTGTTCGAACAAGCCGGTTTCGACCCGCCGTGGGTGCGCAACCTGGGGCATGACGAAGCGACCGTGCGCGCGCTGTTGCGCAAAATGGCGCGTCTGGGCCTGTTGCATCAAGTGGTGCGTGACCTGTTCTACACCGACAGCATGATCCGTCGATTGGCAGCTATGCTTGTGCAACTGGCGGCCGTCGACCCGGTGATTCAGGTGACGGCGTTTCGCGATGCCGTCGGTTTGGGGCGCAAGCGCAGCATTCAGATTCTGGAATACTTCGACCGCATAGGCTTGACCCGGCGCTTCGGTGATCGTCGGCAGATTCGTCTGGACAATGCATTGGCTCAACACCCCGAGCCCTGATTTCAAGGAAGGCAATCGCGCCCGGTGGCGCGGCCGGGCTTCAAACCCGGTTGGGGACGGCATCCGTTCCCGGGCAGGTTCGACTCCGGCTGCCTTCCGCCAATTCTCTGCGCCGGGTCGATATCCCGCCCGGCGCTCTCCACGGCAGTCGAACTGGATGGATGATGCACTTTTTGATTTCACCGTATTTGAAACATGGACGAAACATTCAAGCCCTATGATTCGCGTCATCGAAAACAAAGGGCAAGGAAGAGATGAATCGGCCATCAAGAAGCGTGCGCAAACTGCTCGACTCCGTCGCCTCCAACAATGAGGCAGCGGCGCTCGATGTGATGCGTGCAGCTGAGCAACTCAAGGACGAGGTGTTGCGCCAACGGTTGCTCAACCTGATCCACCAGCTCCATCAGGACGCCTATGATTTGCGGATGGCGCGGGATGAGATCCAGGGCGGAACCATCAAACTGGCCTAGACGAGCGAAAAAAACTTCAAAAAAGAAGCCACTCAATCGAGTGGCTTCTTTGTTTTTGGCCGGGATTAAATACCGCTGAACATGCCGATGATCACTGCGTTGACCAAGTCAATGAAAAAGCCGCACACCAACGGCACGATCAGGAAGGCCTGGTGGGCTGCGCCGTACTTTTGCGTCACGGTCGTCATGTTGACAATGGCGGTTGCCGTGGAGCCGAGGGTAATGCCGCCGAACCCGGAAGCGATCACGCTGGCTTCGTAATCGCGCCCCATGAAGCGGAAGACCACAAAATACGTGTAGACGACGGTCAACAGAATTTGCAGGGTCAACGCGCACATTATGAACATCAAGGCGCCGCTGAGCTGCCATAACTGAAGCCCCATCAGGGCCATGGTCAAAAACATGCCCAGGCAGATATCCGAGATCAGTGCCAGACCCAGGCTCGCGCCGCTCCAGGTTTTCAATCGCGAATCACCCAGCACGGCCAGAACGATGTGGTGAATGACGATGCCCGCGAACAGGCAGCTGACGAACTTGGGCAGGGTGATGCCGGCATCGACCAGCAGCAGGTTGAGTCCATAGCCGAGCATCAGGGTCAGGTTGAGCCACATCCATGCCCAGAGCACGTCGTAGTAGTCCAGTGCCTTGCTCGGTTGTTGCTCGAGAATGCCGACTTCCAGCTCCGCATCCCGGGAAGGCGTCAGGCCATGACGATTGATCAAACGATTGGCGATAGGGCCGCCGATCACGCAAGCGGCGATCAGACCGACAGTGTTGCTGGCAATCCCCAGTTCATGGGCGTTACTGATGCCCAGTTTTTCGACGAAGATCGGTGCCCAGGCCAGGGTGGTGCCGACTCCACCGGTAAGGGAAATCGAGCCCACCATCAAACCCGCCTTGGGATCGAACCCAAAGGCTTCGGCCACACCCATGCCCAGCGTGTTTTGCAAAACAATGAATACGCTGGCGAGCACCAGCAGGATCAGCAGCGGGCGTCCGCCTTTGATGAGTTGGCGCATGTCCGATCGCAAACCAATACCGGCAAAGAAGTAGAGCAGCAACGTGTCGCGGATCTGCAAATCGAATTCGATCTGAATATTGAGGCCGAAGTACAGGAGCGACGTTACCGCCGCACAGACGAACCCGCCGACCACCGATTCGGGAATGCAGTATTGGCGTAGAAACGTGTTGTGTTGAACGATGGTTTTACCGAGGAACAGCAGGAGTATCGCAAGGGTAAAACTCACGAGTCCGTGAACTTCAAAAAGCTGGGAGGTCATCGAAAGCCCGCCTGGAAATCTGAAAAGTGCATTATCAGGATATAGCCGTCCAATGTTCAGACCTGCGTCAATGAACGGTGATTGGAACATAGCAGGAAAGCCGAAGCCTTCCTGTTTTCCCCCAAGGATCATGATTGCGAGTCGCAGAACTCGGCTAGTGCCCGAATCTCGGGACCATCACCCAGCGGCTCGCAAAGGGGAGGCTGCCGAAATCTGACAACCATTTATCGGTGAACTACGCTGCGAAACAAGCCTCTATCTGAATTTTTTGTGAAGTAAGGAAATGACCCATGCGGAGCAGGGTGCTCGCTGTATTGTTGACTGTATTCGGTCTGTTCTGGTCAGCGTTGTCATGGGCTGATGAAACACCCAAGGTGATCGATGCGCCCGCTGAACTGAAAGTGGCCAACCGCAGCATCATGGTGTTTCGAGCGACGATCCTCGGCGAAGCGCCGGCGTCGCGGGTCAAACGGGCGAAAGGGGTCATCGGCGAAGCCTTGGATGAAGCGGATGACCTGAGTGTCACCGTTGATCCTGTGCTGAAAAGCTACATGGTGCTGTTGGGCAGTCGCCGTGCCTTTATCGTGTCGCCCAAGGATTACGATGAAACCGAGTACGAATCGGCGCAACAGGCAGCCGAAGCGGCGGCTGCAAAACTGCGACAGGTAGTGGCCGAAATCCAGGAAGGCCGCAGCCTGCGGTTGATACTGCGGTCGGTGGCTGCGGCGTTGCTCGCCACGGGGATCTACCTCGGACTACTGCTGTGCATGGTGTTTCTGCGTCGCCGGGTGCTCAAGCGACTGCCCGAACTGATGCACAAGCACACTCAGGCGATCAAGGTCGGACGGGTGCCGTTGTTCGACGCCAAGTTTCTCTATCCGCTGGTCAGCCGCCTGCTCGAGTTTCTGCGTTGGGTCATCGTGTTGTTGCTGACGTATGAGTGGCTGGGGTTTGTCCTGTCGCGTTTTCCCTATACCCGGCCATGGGGTGAAAGCCTCAACAACTATCTGTTGGAAGTCGGCGATTATTTATTGCAAGGCATTCTCGGCGCGATCCCCGGCCTGGGCGTGGCGTTGGCGATCTTTTTCATCGCTCGCGGCGCCACGGCGTTCATGCGCCGGATTCTGCGCCGCATGGCCATGCCCGGCACCTTCAGCTGGCTGAACCATGAAACCCTGCAACCGACCCAACGCCTGACGTCCCTGGCCATCTGGCTGTTTGCGTTGGCCATGGCGTATCCGTACCTGCCGGGAGCGGGTACCGATGCGTTCAAAGGCTTGTCGGTACTGGTCGGTCTGATGATTTCACTGGGTGCTTCCAGCGTGGTCGGGCAGGCTGCGGCCGGGTTGATCCTGACGTACACCCGAACCTTGCGCCCCGGTGAGTTCGTGCGCATTGGCGATCACGAAGGGACAGTCACCGAACTGGGTATGTTCACCACCAGTATTCGCACCGGTCTGGGCGAGGTGTTGACCTTGCCCAACTCGATGATCACCGGCACGGTCACCAAGAACTACTCACGGGTCGTACAAGGCCCCGGTTACGTGGTCGATACCGTGGTGACCATCGGCTACGACACTCCGTGGCGACAGGTCGAAGGGATGTTGCTGGAAGCTGCAAGGCGCACGCCCGGGATTCTCGAAAACCCACCCGCGCAAGTGTTTCAAACGGCATTGTCCGATTTCTACCCGGAATACCGTCTGGTGGCCCAGGCCATTCCAAGCCAGCCTCGGCCGCGCGCGGTGTTGCTCAGCCTGTTGCACGCCAACATTCAGGATGTGTTCAACGAGTACGGCGTGCAGATCATGTCGCCGCACTATCTGGGCGATCCGCAACAAGAAAAGTGGGTGCCCAAGGACAAGTGGTTTACGGCTCCGGCGCAAGAACCCAAGGATCTTTGACCGCCACTGGAAGGGAGTTCGCACCATGCTTGAGTTTCTGCTCCACGCCTTGCGGACCGACCCGGAAATCGCGGTGTTCCTGGCCGGGGCACAAACCGAAGCGGCGTTGATGGCGGGGTAGTCATGGCTTTTTCTGACCACGTGTCGCGCGCGACCTTCCTGGCTTACTAATTATGATTTAATTCGATTCAAAGAGATTCGCTTTGAATCAAGGTTGCGCATGCTTGAGCTGACTGCATTGGTTGGCAAAGGAGTAATGATTATGGCTACATCCGTCAAAACCCGATCTGTAACGGCTCACGTACCTGTAGATCTAGCCGAGAAGGTCGATGAAATGGCCGAGCGTCTGGAACGATCCAAAAACTGGATCGTCAAGCAAGCTCTATGCGCCTGGATTGACCTGGAAGAGGAGCGCAGTCGTCTAACCCGTGAAGCCCTTGCTGATGTAGACGCAGATCGCGTGATTGACCATCAGGCTGTCCAGGCCTGGGCTGACAGTTTGGGAACAGACACGCCGTTACCGGTGCCACACTGATGGCGGTGAAGTGGACTGGCAAGGCACTTTCCGATATCTCCCGTCTTTACGAGTTTTTGGCAACAGTAAACAAAAACGCCGCCATTCATACGGTCCGGCAACTTACTTCGACAGCAGGTATTTTGCTCGCCAATCCTCGCATTGGTGAGCGCATCGAGGAGTTTGACCCGCGTGATGTGCGTCGAATCCTGGTTGGTCACTACGAACTACGTTACGAAATCCAGGGTACAACCCTCTATCTGCTTCGCTTGTGGCACACACGTGAGAATCGATAGCGATTTGAAGTCTGTCGCTCTCAAAACCCGCGCTCCCGCATAAACACCGCCATCAAATGGGTCGCACCATCCCCCAGCAAACTCCGGCGTTCGCCTTCGATCTTCAGGTGGCCGCGACTTTGCTTGGATCCGGGGTTTAACCCAAAGTTATGAAATCGCTGGCGTGCAGGTCCTGAACGCCCACCAGTTGAATTTCGATCTCGGGTGTGGCCCCCGCATTCACGCTGCCCTGGAGAATGCCATCGGCAAAGCGCAGTTGACCGGTGGCGTTGGCAGGGTCGAAGGCGTTGCTGCCGATGAAGGTGAAGGCGTCGACAGCGACGGTCTGCGGGTTGGCGTCCAGGCCGGTGAAATCCAGGTGATCGCCCTCGGTGCTCTTGAACCCGTTGATCACATCGAGCAAAGCCCCGACGCCCATGTCCGACAGCGCACTGAACGCGAAGGTATCCGCGCCAGTGCCACCAGTGAGGTTGTCGGTGCCTGCACCACCGATCAACCGGTCATCGCCCGAACCACCCACCAGCGCATCGTTGCCCGCGCCACCGTTCAGAACGTTCGCGGCGCTGTTGCCCGACAGGCTGTCGGCGTAGGCGCTTCCCGTCAGGTTTTCGCAGGATTTCACGGTGTCGAGCCCGGAACCCACGGTGTTTTGTTGCGCAGATGTCGAGAGGTTTACGGTCACGCCGGACAAGGCGCGGTCATAGGACACCGTGTCAATGCCATCGCGCCCGTCCAGTACATTGTTGCCAGCTCCGGCGAACAGCGTGTTGTCCAGCGCATTGCCCGTACCATTGGCGGCGCCAGTGCTATCGACATACAGATGTTCGACGTTATTGCTGAGGGTAAAGGCCGCCAGGCTGCTGTGCACGCTGTCGATCCCACCAGGCGTTGCATTGCTGTTGGTCTCGATCACGGCGTCATCGGCGTTGTCGACGTAATAGGTGTCGTTGCCATCGCCGCCGCTCAGGCTGTCGGCTCCTGCTGCACCATCAAGCACGTTGTTTGCGGTATTGCCGGTGATGAAGTTGTGCCGCTCATTGCCGGTGCCGTTGATGGCCGACACGCCGGTCAGCACCAGGTTCTCGAGATTGGCGCCCAGGGTCCAACTGACCGAGGCCTGCACCGCATCGATCTGTGAGGTCGAGGTGTTGGTTTCCACCTCGCGGTCTGATGCGTTATCGACCACATAAATGTCGTTGCCATCGCCACCGGTCATGGTGTCGGCGCCCAGGTTTCCATCCAGCGTGTCATTTCCCGAACTGCCCACCAGGGTATCCGCCTGAACGGTACCGGAAATCATGTTCCGGGCGTTGTCGAAAATCTCCTGCACGCTGTTGTTGTCGTTGGGGTTGCCCTGGAAGCCAAGGTCATTGGCGATGTAGTCGGCCAGCCGCTGGCCAACGATCTCTGCCGACTCTTCGTGCAGGTGCCAGACGTCGTCGGGATACGCCAGCGGCTCGACTTCGTAGCGCAAGGGGAGGTCGGTGTAGTCCGCCGCCAGCTTGACGTCTGCACGCTCGGCGGCGATGGCTTCCTGGGCGGCCCGGACATAGCCAACGCCCTCGACGATGGAGGCAATCTTCTCCTCCGAATAACCACGGGCACGCGCCGCGTCCTGCTCGTAGTGACCGGTTTCCATCAAGTACACGTTGAAGTTGCCGAGTTGGGCATGCAGGTAATCAAACACCTTGAGGGTCGCGGCCTTGTAGGCCGCGGCGGCCGCTGCTTTGTCCGTGGCGCGGCCGATCTCCTGGGCCGCTTCCTCGCCCTGGCCCCAAATGATGCCCATGGTGACGTTACTGATCGATTGAAGTTCGGTGAGCTGGTCCCGCAGTAGCGTCACGGCGCGCAACAGCGCAGCCCCGGGTTGATTGGTGTCGGTCAGCCACCAGCACAACTTGAGTTCCTCGGCGCTGAGCGTCGACAGGCCGGTGACTGTGCTGCCGCCCACCGCAATGTCGATGCCGTTGCCATTGCCATCGGTGAACTGGCTGCGAACGTCGTAGGGGGTGTAGCGGTCCAGGTCGTTGACCAGCATCGAGGTGCCGGACTGATTGTCGTCCTCCGTCATGCGCAGTAGGCGCGCATTGGATTGGCCGAGGGTGGGCAGGTAGAGGATGTCCTGCTGGGCGCGCTCGCCGAACACGAAGTCGCTGGCGGTCAGGGTGTTGAGGTAGTTGCCGCTGAGGGCGATTTCAAAACGATTGCCATCGGCATCCGCTTCGGCGGACTTGATGTAGGTCTTGTCGCCAGCCGCGTTGAGGGTGATGTACAACGTGCCATTGTGACCATCGCCGAGGCCGAAAAAGCCCAGGCCCGAAACATCGATCTTGTCGACACCCACGGTGAAGTCATAAATCGTGTCGCTGGCCGTGATACCACCGGTGTCGTAGTCGCGGTAGCTGTCGAGCACGTTGCTGTAGCGGAAGGTGTCGGCACCCGCGCCGCCGTACAGCGAATCGCGCCCGGCGCCGCCGTCGAGCATGTCGTCGCCCGCGCCGCCACTGAGGCTGTCGTTACCCGCAAGGCCGAGCAGGGTATCAGCCGAATCGCTACCCAGCAGCGAGTCGCTGGCGCTGGTGCCGGTGATCACGCTATTGAAGATGAAGTTGCTGGCGGTCAGGGTGCTGGCGAAGTTGCCCGAGAGAATCAGCTCGAAGCGGTTACCGCTGGCGTCGGCATCGTAGTCCTTGATGTAAGTGCGATTGCTGCTGGCACTGTAGCTGACTTGCAGAGTGCCGCCACGACCATTGCCCAGGCCGGTGAAGCCGAGGCCGGCGAGGTCGATCTTGTCCTGGGTGACATCGAAGTCGGTGAGGGTGTCATCGAAGCTTGTGGTTGCGTTGCGGTAACTGTCGGACTGAGTGACAAAACGGAACGTGTCGGCGCCGGTACCGCCGGTGAGTTTGTCGAGGCCCGCACCACCCACCAGAATGTCGCCACCGGCACCGCCGTTGATCGTGTCGTTGCCGGCCCCGCCGTAGAAGATCTCGGTCGCGGAACTGCCCAGCAGGGTGTCGTTGCCAGCCGTACCTTGCACGATGGTCATCGGCACCGTGGCACTGACGTAGCTGCCGTCGCCATAGATCAGCGTGGCGCCGTTGCTGGTGTGGCTGATGGTGTTGCCAATAATGGCGTTGCGATCAGTGCCGTCTTCATTGCGCTCTGCAATGCCGTAGGTCGACAGGTTGCTGCCGATGATGACGTTGCCCTGGAGGGTGTTATCGCTGCCGTTGAAGTACTTGCCGGACACGCCCAGGGTGTCGTTGTACGACTGAATAATGATCTCCGGGACGGGGCTGCCCAGGGAATTGTTGTTGAGCGTGTTGTCGATGATCTCGACGTGGTTGCTGCCGTAGATGCGAATCCCGGCGCTGGCGTTGTCGTGAATGTCGACGCCGCTGACGGTCACCTCGCTGGACAGTTTGATCAACACCCCTTCGGCGCCGTTGCCGTACACCTCGCCGCCGGTGATGGTGATGTTGCTGGGGGAGGGGATGTCCTCGCTGCCGCGCTGCACCACGATGCCATTACCGCCGTTGCTGTAGGCAACGTTATTGGTGAGCGTGAAGTCGTGGGTGCTGGTAACGATGTTGAAACCGTGCCGGTCGTTGTCGTAGGCAACATTGTTTTCGAAGGTGCTGTCGCTGAGGAAGTCGGCAACGAATCCGTCCAGGCCGTTGCCGTGGGAGACGCTGTTCTTGATGACCATGTTGACGGTTTGCTCGTGGGGGTCAAAACCGTACCCGGAGCAATCCTTGATCTCGACGCTGTCGAGGGTGACGTTGGAGTCGTAGCCCGCTTCGCCGGGAATGTAGCCGTTGAACCAACCGTCGATCTTGCCCGTGGTGTTGTCACGGTTGCCGTCGATGGTGAGATTGCTGACGCCGAAGTCGTGGGTTTGCTCGCCATAGGCGGAGCGGATGACGCCGGTGATTTTCGTGTCGGAACCGTCAGCCACCTTGACGGTGGTTGCGCCCATGCCATCGCCGTACAGGTAGACGTTGCTCTTGAGCATCAGGCAGCCGTCGGAAGGTTCCTCACCCCCCGAAACGATATAAGTTCCGGTCGGCGCATACACTTGCCCCCCGCCTGCAGCGGCCGCCGCATCAATTGCGCGTTGTATCGCCGCCGTGTCGTCAGTGATGCCATCTCCCTTGGCGCCAAAATCTCGTACATTGAAAATCATGAGTTTATCTCCGTATCAGGCGAAAACCTCGGTAAATGCCAATATTCCATCTGCAGTTACCGTTTTATGACCCGGAGGAGCTCAAAAGTTGTGACCGCACATCGGTCAGGCGTCAAAAAACAGATTTTACTGATTAACGGTTATAAAACATTTCGGAAAAATAACGTTTTGTTGACGACCGCTCGGGGAGCGAAGTCGCAGTGAACCAGCCAAAGAGTTGGCGGAAAATTGTCTGGAGTCGCAGAGAACTTCAAGAACAACGGCAGCAAGACGGGGATCAGTACGCTGAATCGGCTCTACGTCTACCGTGCGGTTTAGTGAGATACTGGCACTGTGACACTTTGGACTTCCCTTTTTACTGCATGGATTGCACCTCGTTTGAAAACCATAGCGCTTGCCTTTGCTCTAGTTATGCCCCTCGGCACCCCGTACGCTCTGCAAGTTGAGAAGCCCGAATGATGCTTACCAAACGGCGCAGCTCTTTGGTGGGGTTCATGCTTTTGGCGGTCGGTTTGGTGGGGTTTTCGACGTTGCTACTGCTGACGTCCGAGACTGAACGCCGGAAAACGCGTTTTTCAGAATACGTACAGAACATTTCCGGCATCGTGCGCAACCAGCTCGATACCAATGAAGCGGTATTGTCGGGTTTTTCTGCATTTCTTCAGGCCGTCGACCAGAGCGATACGGAAGCAGCCGCTCGCTATGCGGCAGCGGTTTTATCCGCGTACCCTCATATTTACATGCTCGAGGCGGCGAGGGCGGTACCCGTCGCCGAGCAGGCAGCCTTTGAAAAACTGTTGAGACGCACCTGGCGTCCGGATTTTGCACTCAAGGATTTCCCGAGCCTGGCTCAGCAACCTGCCCAGCATCAGGTCAATCTCAATGAGACCTGGCCCGTGTTGTTCATGTACCCGCCAGCCCCGGAGTCCAGTTCGATCTATGGCGTTCGGCTGGAAACCGTTGGGCATCTTTCATATGCACTGGCGCGAACCCGCAGCAATCAGAAACCCGTCGTATCACCCGTTTTCTCGATGTACGAAGGGGGTAATGCCTACATTCTGATGCAGTCCGTCAGTCGCACCGAGGATGCACGAGAGAGCACGCGCCCCAACTTTTTCGGCAGCACGATGTTGTCGTTGCTTTTGATCAAAACGGACTCGCTATTGCAGGCCGTCAACGATGCGAACGTCGATCCTTTCGTCCAAATCAGCGCTGTTCTGAAAACCGGGGCGGGTACAGAAAACAACGTATTTTCTACAGACACAGAGCAGGCTGGCGTCCTGGATCAGTTTTTCTTGCCGTGCCTGTCTGATCGGGTCGACATCAGAAACGCATCACAACCCATGACGTTGCTATTTGAGCGTCAACTGCGTTTTGGGGATGTTCTGACCGCCGAAACATGGGTGATTCTTGCCGTTCTGGCCGGGGCACTTGTCCTCATGCCACTTGTGTTGATCCGGCATTTCAAGGCGATAGAACGGGCTGAAGTCGAGCACGAACGAGCAACGTATCTGGCAACCCATGACGTACTCACAGAACTGCCCAACCGCTACCTCTTTGCCGATCGTTTTGAGCAGGCCATCGCCAACTGGAAAAAGGATGGGACGCAGTTTGCCGTGTTGTTGATCGACCTGGATCACTTCAAGGAAATCAACGACGAATGCGGCCATGAAGTCGGCGATCAAGTGCTTCGAACAGTCGCAAGTCGCATGCTTCAGGCGACCCGCTCGCGTGACACCGTCGCACGTTATGGAGGGGATGAATTCGTCATTCTGCTCACGGACATTACCAGCGCCGAGAGTGCGGAAAAAAAGGCGGAGAGGTTGTTTGGAGCCATCGCTCAGCCGGTCATGACAACCGCTGGCGAGCGAGCGCTCTCGTGCAGCATCGGGGTTTCGCTGTTTCCTGTTCACGGCCAGAGTCTCGACACGCTGCTTAAAACGGCGGATCAGTCCATGTATGGCGTCAAACAATTAGGTCGCAAAGGCATCGCAATGACTGAAACGCTAGAGGCCTGATCTGACGCAGAGATGATGGACTGCTTGCCGGCTGTGCTGCGTAACGGACCGAAACATGCGCTTTTGTAACGCGCCATGCATGAGGCCGTGCACCAATCGAAGGCGACGCAACGGGCTTTGCGTCCACTACCTCAGTCGTCTCGATGTGTTTTCCATGCCAGTTCGCTTTCCTGGACGTCTGGTTACCTTCAACTGACGTTTGCCTGGACCGCGGCCGCCGACTGGCACAAAGGCTGCAAGACCCGCATCGGATTTATCTGTACATATTTTCCTGGGCAGCCCGGTCAATGACGATCGAATGGGCTGACATGTCCGGAGTGATATCGGGTATGTAAGGCAGGCTTCAACACCACAAAAGAACAGGCAAAGGCGCCTGAAACCAAAAGGTTTCAGGCGTTTTTTTTTGATTTTTTAACCGTGATTCGCAGGGTAGGCACTTATGAAAACAGTCGCACAGTTGCTGAAACTGAAGGTCTTGCAAAACCAGCAGGTGCATAGCATCGCGCCGGATCAGACGGTGCTCGACGCACTGAAGATGATGGCTGAGAAGAACGTGGGTGCTCTACCTGTCATCGAGAAGGGTTTGGTTATCGGTGTTATCAGCGAACGCGACTATGCGCGCAAAGTCGTTCTACAGGGCCGATCTTCGGTGGGTACGCCGGTCAGGGCCATCATGAGCGCGCCCGTCGTGACGGCAGACAGTCGGCAGAGCATAGAGCGCTGCATGGTGGTCATGACCGACAGTCACCTACGTCATTTACCGGTGCTGGAGGGTGATCAACTGATTGGCCTTTTATCGATTGGTGATCTGGTGAAAGAAGCCATCGTCGAGCAAGCCAATCTGATCCGGCAGCTGGAGCACTACATTCGCGGAGATTAAAGCGACCAAGGGTAAGTGCATTGTCTCAACCCACGAGTAAAGGCCTGATCGTCCGGTGGCGGGCGTGTGGGTTGACAAGGACGCGGCCCGTCAACCCCTGTGCCTCAGTTGTTGATGTCTGCCGCGTAGTGGCAAGCCACCTGCCGGCTGTCGAGCAGGCGCAGGGCTGGCTCTTCGGTGCTGCAACGCTCGGTGGCGTACGGGCAGCGCTTGTGGAAGGCGCAGCCGGACGGTGGGTTCAGCGGGTTGGGCAACTCGCCGACGATCTTGATTTTCGGTTTGTTCGGGTCTGGGTGAATGGTCGGCGTGGCCGACAACAGGGCCTGGGTGTACGGGTGCAGAGGACGGGTGTAGATGTCCTCTTTCGGGCCCATTTCCACCGGGCGACCGAGGTACATCACCATCACGTGATCGGCGACGTGACGCACCACCGCTAGGTTGTGCGAGATGAACACGTAGGCCGTGTTGAACTCTTGCGTCGACTCCGCCGGAGTCGAAGAGGCACGATGGTGCGACAGAGAGTATCTCGCGGCGGTAGATAATTCAGAGTCCTCAGGTCGTGTTTGCAATTCAGCTTTCAAGTACTTTCACGCTCGATCACCAGGCAATCCAGCAGATTTATCCGCTGCACCTCGCCCTCCACCGGCAGCACTCCCAGGCTTTCCAGCACTCGCGTCGCCGCCATTACACCGATTTCCAAGGCCGGTGGTTTGATAGTGCTTAAACTCGGGAGCAGCATTTCGGCAAACGGGTAATCGCCAAACCCAAGCACCGCGCAATCTCCGGGAATATTCAGCCCCGTGCGTTGCCCGGCCAGCAACCCGCCGGCTGCGAGGTTGTCGTTGGCGAAGATGATTGCATCGGGAGGGGCAGAGGCCTGCATGAGTGCTTCCATCGCCTGTTTTCCGGCTTCAAACGGCGCCAGACCCACCTCCGGCGCAAATACCCACGGTTCCAGTCCCAGTTCACGAACACAGGTGATGTAGCCATCGCGGCGCTCCAGCGCACTGAAATCACCGGCGGCACTGTTCTGCACAAAGGCCATTCGCCGATAACCCTTGTCATGCAGGTAGCGCGCGGCTGTCACGCCCACGTCAAAGTGCGAAAAGCCGATCTGCATTGGCCCGCGCTCCGGTTGGTAGTCCCAGGTTTCAATCACCGGGATGTCCGCTTCAGCGATCATTTTTTCGGTGCCAACGCTGTGGAAGTGACTGGTCAATACCAACGCCGCCGGCGACCAGCCAAGGAACGCCCGCACCGCACTTTCTTCCTGTTCGACACTGAAATAACTCGACGCCAAAAGCAGCTGATAACCGTTGCGACTGAGCGTGTCGCTGAAACCCTGAATAGTGTTGGCGAAGATCGGCCCGGAAATGTTCGGGATCACCATGCCGACGATTTTGCCGCGCGCCGAGGCCAACCCTCCGGCGACCAGGTTTGGCACGTAGCCCAATTGCGCAACCACGGCAGCGATGCGCTCGCGTCGCTCAGGCGATACCTGCTCCGGCTGGTTGAAGAAGCGCGAAACGGTGATGGCCGAGACACCGGCCTGTCGCGCCACGGTGTTGAGGGTAACGCGGCCGGCGCCTCGGCGTTTACGAGGTAAATTTTCGCTCAACTCGCAATCCTTTTAAAAACCAAAAGATATATAAAACTAAATTATTAGTATTTGACGATCTATGTAGCGGTTGTTGATACTGTCGATGTTAGCGCTACCAAAGCGTTTTGTCTGCTACTCGCTCGAGCGAATGCCCAAGACATATTTCAGACGCTGTCGTCGCAGAACGGCAGCGGTTCAGGGCACACTTTCGAGCGGGTAGACCATGGGCAATTTTCCTGGGGCAAGAAACACATTGGCGCATTCGATTCGCGCTGCGGGGTGGTTATTTACCGGCTTAGCCGTGTTGCCGTCTGGTAATGCGTTCGCCGCCGACAACAGTGAGCCGACGCTTACATCCGTCACTGTCACCGCGACTCGTCGCGAAGAATCGCTGCAAAAAATCCCGGTGGCGGTGTCAGTCGTCGATGGCGAACAGCTGGAGCGAGACAACCGTAACAGCGTATCGAGCATCGTCCAGCAAGTACCGTCGCTGAATTTTCGTACCGGTGCCTCGAACAAGGACACCTCGTTGTTTGTGCGTGGCGTGGGGACGATATCCACTTCCCCTGGCGTTGAACCGACCGTGGCTACGGTGATCGATGGCGTGGTCTACGCTCGCCCAGGTCAAACGACCCTTGACCTGCTGGATCTGGAACGGATCGAAGTCCTGCGTGGCCCGCAAGGCACGCTGTTCGGCAAGAACGCTTCGGCCGGCGTACTCAATATCATCAGCCGGGCACCGACCGCCGAAACCCAAGGTTACATCGACCAATCGAACTACAGTGGCAACGAAAGCCGTACCCGTTTCGGTCTCGGTGGCAGTCTGATTCCTGACACTTTGAAGGGCTCGATCACCACCTTGTTCGGCAGCTATGACGGCAACGTCGATAACGAGCACAACGGTCAGGAGGTCAATGGCTACAACCACAAAGGCGCACGCGGCAAACTTGAGTTCACGCCTAACGATGACCTCAAGTTCACCTTTATCGCGGACTACATGCAGTCCCATGACGATGCACCGAATGGTGTGGTCAGCGAGTCACTGACGCCGGCCTTTGCAAATGCGTTGAGCCCGGTGCGGGCGTCCAGCGACAACCGCAAGATCAATACTGACACGCGCAGCCACGTCGATGACATCAACAAGGGCCTCTCTGGCCAACTCGACTGGAGTCTTGGCGATTACACACTGACCTCGATCACCGCGTGGCGTGGCTGGGATAACACCCAATATCAGGATGGTGATCGTCTAAGCACCATCACCGCCGCTTTTCCAGGCTCAGCCGACATAGGCGATCTGGCGTTCGATCAGTATTCGCAAGAGCTGCGCCTGGCGTCACCGAAGGGCGAGTTCCTGGAGTACGTTGGTGGCCTGTTCTACATGCACGGCAAGGACGATGAAACCTATCAGCGCACGTTGACCACTCCCACAAGCGTCAACCGTGGTATCGCCGATTACAGCACCAGCAACGATAGCTACGCGGTCTTCGGCGAAAGCACGCTGAACTTCACATCGGCCGTTCGTGGCATCGCCGGTCTGCGCTGGACGCATGACGATCTGGAATACGATCACCGCCAGGTTTCCACTTCGGCGACCGCCGTCACCGGCATCCAACCGGGCACCAGCAGTTCCGGGTCAGTGGACGAAGACGGCTGGTCAGGTCGGCTTGGCCTGCAATACGACCTGACCGATACAGTAACCACTTATCTGACCTATTCGCGGGGCTACAAAGGCCCGGCCTACAACGTGTTCTTCAACATGCAGCCGCGTGATACCGACGCACTGAAGCCGGAAACGTCCAACAACTGGGAGCTGGGGATCAAGGCCACGTCCTGGAACAATCGCCTGATCACGAACGTCGCGGTATTCCACAGCGAGTACGACAACTACCAGGCGAACTTCTTCGACACCGTGGCAGGGCAAGTGGTGACCCGTCTGGTCAACGCCGGCAGTGTCAGCACCGAAGGCGTCGAACTCGACTACGCCTTGCAGGCCACCCAGCAATTGAAGTTTTCCGGCGCGCTGGCTTACACCCATGCACGCATTGACGAGTTTGCCTGCCCACCGGGTGCCGCAGCGTCGTGCAACGTCAATGGCAAGCCGCTTCCGTACAGTCCGGACTGGAAGAGCTACGTGCGCGCCGACTACAGCATCCCGCTGGATAACGGTCTGGATGTCGAACTGGGTACCGACTTCAGCTGGCAGAGCGAAGTGCAGTACGACATCAGCCAGAATCCCGACACCAAACAGGGCGCCTACGGGATCTGGAATGCCAGCATCGCTCTGGCTGACTACAACAACGGTTGGCGAGTAGCGCTGCTCGGCAAAAACCTCGCGGACAAGTCCTATTCACCAATGCTGGCCACTGGCGGCAACTACATCTACCGCGCCGTGCCACGGGACGACGAACGCTATTTTGGTGTGCAACTGCACAAGGACTTCTGAACATGACTCGACAGCTGAAACTGGGGGCCTTTCTCATGGCCGGCGGGCATCACATCGCCGCATGGCGACACCCCGAAGTGCCGGCCGACGCCGGGCTGGATTTCACCCATTACAAACGCCTGGCGCAGATTGCTGAAGCCGCGAAGTTTGACGCCTTGTTCGTCGCCGATAGCGTCGCCGCGCCGAGGGATGAAATTGCCAGCCGCATGGCACGCTCGGCTTACTTTGAGCCGCTGACGTTGCTTTCAGCCTTGAGTGTGGTGACCGAAAATATCGGTCTGATCGCCACGACCACCACCAGCTACAACGAGCCGTACCACGTAGCGCGCAAATTCGCTTCCTTGGATCACCTGTCCGGCGGGCGAGCGGGGTGGAATTTGGTGACCTCGGATAACGCTGCCGAAGCACAAAATTTCGGCCGGTACGAACACATTGGGCACGCTGATCGCTACAGCCGCGCCCGTGAGTTTTGTCAGGTCGTCACGGGGCTGTGGGACAGTTGGGAAGACGACGCGTTTATCCGCGACAAGACGAGCGGCGGCTATTACGACCCGGCCAAGTTGCATGTGCTGGATCACGTGGGTGAACACTTCCGGGTCAAGGGGCCGCTGAACGTTGCGCGCTCCCCGCAAGGACAACCGGTGATTGTGCAGGCCGGCTCCTCTGAGGTCGGCCGCGACCTGGCGGCGCAAACGGCGGAGCTGGTATTCACGGCACAAACTTCGTTGGCCAATGCCCAGGCGTTTTACGCCGATCTCAAAGGCCGTTTGAGCCAGTACGGCCGCAGCCATGACTCCCTGAAAATCATGCCCGGCGTTTTTGTAGTGGTCGGGTCAACGGAAGAGCAAGCGCAGGAAAAATTTCAAACATTTCAGCGATTGGTCGAGCCTGAAGTTGGCGTTGCTTTGCTTGGGCGCATGCTGGGCAACTTCGACCTGTCGAAATATCCACTGGACGGGCCGCTCCCGGACCTGCCGCTCACAGAAAGCGGCCAGCAGAGCCGGCAGAAACTGCTGACAGAGTTGGCAGGCCGGGAAAACCTCAGCCTCGCCGAACTGGGCAGAAAAATTGCCGGTGGTCGCGGGCATTACAGTCTGGTGGGCACACCGGTGCAGATCGCCGACCGACTGCAGGAATGGTTCGAACAAGGCGCGGCCGATGGATTCAACGTGTTGGTGCCGCACCTTCCTGGTGGTCTGGAAGATTTCGCCAACGAGGTAGTGCCGGAGCTGCAACGTCGAGGACTTTTCAGAACCGAGTACGAAGGCCGTACTTTGCGCCAGAACCTGGGGCTGGTTAGGCCTTCAAACAAATTTATCCAGCCTCGCCCCCCATTTCCAGACAACCAGGAAATAGCTCAATGACTTACATCGCTGCCGAAAACCGCTACGACTCCATCCCTTATCGTCGCGTGGGTCGCAGCGGCCTGGTGCTGCCAGCGCTGTCCCTGGGCCTGTGGCACAACTTTGGCGACAGCACGCCGATCGACACCCAGCGCGCGTTGTTGCGCACGGCATTCGACTTGGGCATCAACCACTTTGACCTGGCCAACAACTACGGCCCGCCGTACGGCAGCGCCGAGATCAATTTCGGTCGATTGCTGCGTGAAGACTTCAAGCAGTATCGCGACGAGTTGATCATTTCCAGCAAGGCCGGTTGGGACATGTGGCCCGGCCCATACGGTCAGGGCGGCGGCTCGCGCAAGTACGTGCTGGCCAGCCTCGATCAAAGCCTGCAACGCCTGGGCCTGGATTATGTGGACATCTTCTACTCCCACCGTTTCGACCCGGACACCCCGCTGGAAGAAACCGCCAGCGCCCTGGCCACGGCGGTGCAGCAAGGCAAGGCGTTGTACATCGGCATCTCCTCATATTCAGGAGTGAAAACCCGCGAAATCGCGGCGTTGCTCAAAGAGTGGAAAGTCCCATTGCTGATACACCAACCGGCGTACAACCTGCTCAATCGCTGGGTGGAAAAGGACTTGCTGGACATCACCGACGGACTTGGCGCCGGGGTGATTGCCTTCACGCCGCTGGCGCAGGGGTTGCTGACCGACAAGTACCTCAACGGCGTACCGGCGGATGCGCGGGTCAACCGTCCGGGCGGCGCTTCGTTGCAGGCGTCGCACTTGTCCGAAGCCAACATTGCCCAGGTGCGGGCCCTCAACGAAATCGCCAAGCGTCGCGGTCAGACCCTGGCGCAGCTGGCATTGGCCTGGACGCTTCGAGATCCACGGGTGACGTCAGCGCTAATCGGTGCAAGTCGACCGGAGCAGATCATAGAGAACGTAGGAGCGTTGAAGAATCTGCGCTTTAGTACGGAAGAACTGGCAGAGATTGACCGATTTGCCCGAGAGGGCGGGATCAATCTTTGGGAAAGGCCGTCGAGTGCTGAATAAATAAAAGCCCAACTCAGGCGTTCTCCCAGATTTCAAACAGCGAGACAAAGATGACATTTCTAAAAGTTTTTTTTACGGGGTTAGCACTGTTCAGTCTGACAAACTCCGTAATGGCAGCAGACCCTGCAACCCTGAGAATCGGCTACCAGAAAGGCTCGATTGCCTTATTACTCGCTAAAGAGCACGGGCTTTTGGAGAAGCGTTTTCCTCAAACGGCAGTGCAGTGGATTGAATTTCCTGCCGGGCCGCAGATGCTGGAAGCGATCAACGTCAATGCGCTGGACATTGGCTCCACCGGGGACATCCCGCCGTTATTCGCGCAAGCGGCGGGAGCCGATCTGGTCTACATCGGAACCGAGCCGCCAAAACCACAAGCGGAAACCATATTGGTACGCGCTGACAGCCCGCTAAAAGACATTGCCGACCTAAAAGGCAAAAAGGTGGCATTTCAGCGCGGATCCAGTTCACACAACCTGATACTTAGGGCGTTGAATAAGGCCGGTTTGAGCTACCAGGACATCCAGCCTATGAACCTGCCTCCCGCTAATGCGCGTGCAGCCTTCGAACAGGGCAGCGTAGATGCCTGGGCAATTTGGGAGCCTTACTCCTCGCTTGCCTTGAGTCAGGGCAATGTGCGCGTGCTTGCCAACGGCGAAGGTTTGAACCTGTCAGGCCCTGTGTACACCGCACGACGCGCCTACGCGCAAGCCAATGGCTCTTTTGTCCACGCGCTGCTCGATGAGCTTACTGCCGCCGAAGAGCTGACCCGCAGCCAACGGGAAGAAAGCCTGAAGGTGGTAAAAAAATACATGGGACTGCCCGACAGTGTGATTGCCAGCTACCTCGATAATCGGCCGCCTTCTCCAATACTGCGCATTGATGAAAACATCATCAATGCGCAGCAAATGACGGCCGATCTGTTTTATCAAAACAAGCTTCTGCCCAAGAAAGTAGATGTGCGTGACGCGGTATGGAACGAGTCCAATTGAGCACGAATATGGCCAATCTCCAGAACTCCAACACTGCTTTCGAAGTGTTCCGACATCCGCTGCGTGGCGGCTAATTGCTCGATCTTGGTCAGGTCTTGCGCAAATGGGGAATGCGCCGAGAGATGATTAGCCAGAGCTTCACGACGCGGTCCGAATTTCGCCAACTCGAAAAAACCTCGCCGAACAGCTCCGTACATCGTCACTTGGCACCATCGATGCAGTGCCCAGTACGCAATTAACCTTTGATCCGGCAATCCGGCAGAGTCTGGATTTCGTGCTGAACTCAATCGCATATTGATCAGGAGGGATCATCATGGCCACGATGAAAGCGGCAATTTTCGTCGAAAAAAACCGGATCGTGCTCGACGACAAACCCATTCCTGAAGTCGGGCCCCTCGATGCGTTGATTCGCATAACAACCACCACGATCTGTGGTACCGACGTGCATATACTGCGTGGCGAATACCCTGTAGCCAAAGGCCTGACAGTCGGTCATGAGCCAGTCGGCATCATCGAGCGGCTCGGTTCGCAGGTACTCGGTTTTGTCGAAGGCCAGCGGGTGATCGCGGGCGCGATTACCCCCAGTGGACAGAGTTATGCTTGCCTGTGCGGCTGTGGCTCACAGGATGGCCCGGATACCCGGCATGGCTTTCGGGCCACCGGTGGCTGGAAGTTCGGCAATATCATTGATGGTTGCCAGGCTGAATATGTATTGGTGCCTGATGCGTTGGCCAATCTATGTCCGATACCGGACGGTCTCAGCGACGAACAGGTGCTGATGTGCCCGGACATCATGTCTACCGGCTTTTCTGGAGCCGAGCGAGGAGGGGTGGAAATCGGCGATACCGTGGCGGTATTCGCCTTGGGGCCAATTGGGCTCTGCGCGGTGGCCGGTGCACGGCTTAAAGGCGCAACCACGATTATTGGAGTCGATGCAGTCACCGAACGTATGAACGTCGCTAAAAAACTGGGGGCGACGCATGTCGTCAACTTCAAGGACGGTGATGTGGTTGAACAAATCATGGCCCTGACGGAGGGGCGTGGTGTCGATGTGTCCATCGAAGCATTGGGGACTCAGGGGACTTTTGAGTCGGCATTGCGGGTTCTGCGTCCGGGCGGTCGACTTTCCAGCCTCGGGGTTTACTCCAGTGACCTGAAAATCCCACTAGACGCTTTCGCCGCTGGTCTAGGGGATTACAGCATCATCACCACCCTATGTCCCGGCGGTAAGGAACGCATGCGACGCTTGATGGCGGTGGTGGAAAATGGCGGGGTGGACTTGTCGCCGCTCGTGACGCATCGCTACAAACTCGATGACATCGAAGAGGCGTATGACCTGTTTGCGCATCAACGCGACGGGGTGATGAAAGTTGCAATTACCCCGTGAGGATCTTTGGGGAGTAGGCGGTTTGTACGAGCGTTAGGGATTTCATGCCCTGCACCAAATTGGCAATCGTCCGGCCGCGCCATCTTGCGTAATTGCATGGAATTCGCCCCCGCATTTGCATTGCCACTGGCCAGTCAATTGCACAAGTGCTGCCCCATCGGTTGCACTCGACTTGACCAGCGTGCGCACGTTCCGCCATGAAAGCTATTGCCTGGGGTGGGATGTTTTTGTCTTTGTCGCCATAAACAAACAACGATGGAACGGTTTCCCGGGCGCAATGGCTGGTCGGTGGGCACTGATGCAGCGAAGGCTGCAGTCCCACACGAAGTGGGAACGATCAACCTCAATCAAACTGCTTTGATGCGCTGGCGATGCGCTGGTACTTACGCAGCTGCCGGTTAGCGCTGCGGATATCCAGAAACAGTATCTCTCCGCTACGCCAGAGCAGCATCCACGCGGTGACGGTAACGACGCCCACGGGGATGGTGCCTTCAATACCCAGAGCCGTGCCTGCCAGCGCCAAGGCTAGTGCCAAGCCCAAGAGTGTCAGCGCTACCAGCCGCTGGGAGCGAATATCCACTCTGAGTTGTTCGCTCTTTTCCGCAAAGGTATTGCTGATGGCTTGCTGCAGGCGTTCTCGCTCATCTTCCGGGCAGCGAATCTGCAGGCACAATTCGTGGTGGTACCAGGCGCTATCCGACAGGTAATCCACCAGTTCGGGGCTTAGCTTGGGGTTGTCCGGCGAGGCAAACGGATTGAGGTAATCGTGGGTGATCGTCAGGTCGATTTTTTTAGTCATAACGAACCTTTACCTGGTTGAGTTGTGGGCGGAGGCTTTCGTGTTCGAGGTAAAGCTAGTCGCAAGACAGCTACTCTGCTTGATCGGCAGTCGCACGCGCTGTTGTAGGAGCGGATTTATCCGCAATGCGTTGGCTGAATGTGCGCCGCGACCCGCCTTACAAATGCACAATGCGGCCTCACCAGTGACCAGCAGGAGAGTGCCCTGTGGGCGATTTACGTCGAATCGGATTTGGATGCCACGGCAGGATCGGGATGGAAGCGCCTTCGCATATATAAGGTGCTCGAAAGGTTGAATATTGATGAATTGGATTAATGGATCCATTGATCGTTATTTATCACATAAACCTTGACTAAAATCCGACTAATCCGATCAAATGGATCCATAACAACAAGCCTGCTCCGGAGATTCGCATGTATCCGAAAAACACCTGGTATGTCGCCTGCACCCCCGACGAGATCGCTAGCAAGCCCCTTGGGCGGCAAATATGCGGTGAGAAAATCGTTTTCTATCGAGGCCATGAAGGGCGCGTTGCCGCCGTCGAGAATTTTTGCCCACATCGAGGCGCCCCCCTTTCGCTTGGGTATGTCGAGAATGGCAACCTGGTCTGTGGGTATCACGGCCTGGTAATGGGCTGTGACGGCAAAACCGTCGAAATGCCAGGTCAGCGCGTCCGGGGCTTTCCGTGCAACAAGACCTACGCGGTTGAAGAGCGTTACGGTTTTATCTGGGTCTGGCCTGGGGAGCAGGGCAAGGCTGACCCAGACCTGATCCATCATCTGGAATGGGCTGTCAGCGATGAGTGGGCCTATGGCGGTGGGCTTTTCCATATCAACTGCGACTATCGACTGATGATCGATAACCTGATGGATCTCACCCACGAAACCTACGTGCACGCCTCCAGCATTGGCCAGAAAGAGATCGATGAAGCGCCGCCGGTCACAACCGTTCAGGGTGACGAAGTGGTCACCGCACGGCACATGGAAAACATCATGGCACCACCGTTCTGGCGCATGGCCCTGCGTGGCAACAACCTGGCCGACGACGTGCCGGTAGACCGTTGGCAGATCTGCCGCTTCAGTCCGCCTAGTCACGTCTTGATCGAAGTGGGCGTGGCTCATGCTGGCAAGGGCGGTTACAACGCTGAGCCGCAACACAAAGCCGCGAGCATAGTGGTCGACTTCATTACACCGGAAACCGAGACCTCGATCTGGTACTTCTGGGGTATGGCACGCAACTTCAATCCGCACGACGAAGCCCTGACCGACACCATCCGCGAGGGCCAGGGGAAGATTTTCAGCGAAGACCTCGACATGCTCGAACAGCAGCAGCAAAACCTGCTGGCCAATCCTGAGCGTAACTTGCTCAAGCTCAATATTGATGCCGGTGGCGTGCAGTCCAGGCGCGTGCTGGAACGCCTCATTGCCCGTGAGCGAGCACCGGCTGTCGAGCTGATTGCTGCGGTGAAATAGCGAAAGGGAGCGCCCTTGAGCAATACGCCAGTCCACTCCCATTGATCTGTTCGCGGCCACTGCGGTGGCCGGACTTGAAGGTTCGCCATGATTGAAGTCGTCGTGACATCCCGCAACAACGAAGCGTTGGATATTTGCAGCTACGAGTTGACCTGTGCACAGGGCGGGGCATTGCCCAGCTTCAGTGCCGGGGCTCATATCGACGTGCACCTGCCCAGCGGACTGATCCGCCAGTACTCACTGTGCAATCACCCGCAAGAGCGCCATCGCTATCTGATCGGTGTGCTCAAGGACGCTGACTCGCGCGGTGGTTCTCAGAGCATGCATGAGCAGATCAACAGTGGCGATCGGCTGTTCATCAGTGAACCGCGGAACCTCTTCCCGCTGGTGGGTGAGGCTCGGCGCAGCCTGTTGTTCGCTGGCGGCATAGGCATCACTCCGATTCTCTGCATGGCCGAGCAACTGGCCCACAGCGGTGACGATTTCGAGCTGCATTACTGTGCTCGCTCCAGTGAGCGTGCGGCATTTGCCGACCGACTCAAAGGGGCCTCCTTTTCCGATCGCGTGCACCTGCATTTCGATGAAGAGGCCGATTCGCGTCTGGATGCCGCCAAGATCCTGGCTAATCCGGGCCCGGACTTGCACCTGTATGTCTGTGGCCCTTCAGGGTTCATGCAGTTTGTGCTCGACAGCGCCAAGGCCCAAGGTTGGAGCGATGGGCAGTTGCACCGTGAATACTTCGCCGCAGCGCCGGTGGATACCCGTGGCGATGGGACGTTCCAAGTCAAGCTTGCCAGTAGCGGGCAGGTGTTCGACATTCCAGTCGACAAGACGGTGGTTCAGGTGCTGGAAAGCCACGGTGTCGAGATTGCAATTTCCTGTGAGCAGGGCGTCTGTGGAACCTGCTTGACCCGTGTGCTGGAGGGGGTGCCGGATCACCGTGACCTGTTCCTCACCGAAGAAGAGCAGGCGGCAAACGATCAGTTCACACCCTGCTGTTCAAGGGCTAAATCGGCGCTATTAGTGCTGAATCTTTGACCAAGCCGGTTATTCGCCGCGCGCGATCACTTTCATCCGTTCGCTATTGCTGATCGCGCCGAATACCTCGGCGTAACGCAGGGTCGCATTGGCGTGTTCACGCATAATGGCCTCAGCGCGTGCGCCTTGGCGACTGACCAGCGCGTCGAAGACCGAGTGGTGTTGCATGTGAGCGAAGTTGAAGCGCCGGTATTCGCGTGCCATGTCTTCACGATCGATAGCGAGCGCTGAGACTGAAGCGAAGGGCCGATGGTCGTTTCGTGACAGGGCTTCGGCAATGGCAGGGTTGGCGCTACTTTCGACGATCACCTGATGAAAGCGCATGTTGAGGTCATGGAAGGCCTCAAGGTCTTCTTCTGTCACATAGCCTTTGTCGAACAACGCATCGCCTTGTACCAGGCATTCCTGAAGCGCCGCCTGTGCTTGCTCGCTCAATCCGCGTTCGGCGCTCTGCCGCGCTGCCAGCCCCTCCAGTACCCCGCGCACTTCAACGGCTCCGGCGATATCGTCGGCGCTCACCGAACGCACCTGATAGCCCCGTCCGCCATGGCGCACCAGTAGACCTTCCTGTTCCAGAGTAAGGAAGGCCATGCGCACCGGCATGCGCGAGACGCCGAAGCGTTCCGCCGTCGGAATCTCCATCAGCCGCTCGCCAGCCGCCAGCTCTCCCGAAGCGATCATTTTGCGCAGTGCGACTAGCACCATTTGACCCGGTTTGCTCATGCAGGCGACTTCCAGAAAGTGGTTCGCCATAGTAACGCAAGGAAGGGGGGGGATGCAGGGGCGACTAGCGCCCCTGGCGGGAGGATCAGAGAGACAGTGGGTAGCTGACGATCACGCGGGTCTGATCGAAATCACTGTTGAAGCTGCGACGGTTGGTGGCGTTGTTGACCCGCACGCTAAGGTTTTTCATCGGGCCACTTTGCAAGGTGTAGCTGACCTCGGTGTCACGTTCCCATTCCTTGCCATTGCTACCCGCCTTGGTGGTGGCGTTCTCGCCGTGACCATAGCGGGTCATCAGCAGCAAGCCGGGGATGCCGGCGGCTACGAAGTTGTAATCATAGCGAGCCTGCCAGGAGCGCTCGTCGGCGTTACTGAAGTTGCCGTTGAACATGTCGTTGCCCAAGGTGCGCCCACTACTGCCATACACGGACATCCAGCTGGTATCGCCGCTGACCTTTTGCAGTCCCAGATACAACGTATGGCCACCCAGGTTGGCCGAGAACAGCCCGTAGCCAGTAGTACTTTGCACGTTACCAATACGGGCGCTGCCGTCATCGTTATCGATGAAGTAGCCCAGATTCGCGCCGAGAGTCCAGTCACCAAACTTCTGCTTATGTAGCAGGTTCAGATAGCTTTGTTGATAAATGTCTTCGAGTTGCGAGTGCCAAGCGCCAATCAGGGTTTGTTGCTCGTTGAAACGATATTCAGCGCCCGCATAGTTGAAACTGTCTGACGTAACGGTGGGCGCAGCCCAGGCAGAGAGGTCTTGCATGTTTGAGGAATTACGCAGGCTCGTGGCGGTGTATTGCCCACCCTGCAGGCTCAAGCCGGGTAGCTCTCGGGACACCAGCATGGTGCCTTGGAAGGTCTGTGGCAGTAGGCGTCCGTCATCGTAGCGCAGCAGCGGAACATCGGGCATGAGCTCGCCCAGAAATAGCTCAGTGTCAGAAAAGCGCATTTTTGCGGCCACCCCTGCACGCCCATAGCTGTCGGCGGAGTGACCATCTGCATGCACCGGCAGCAAGTCGGAACCGCTGGTCTGACGGCTGCTGTCGAGCTTGATACCCAGCATCGCTATACCGTCAAGGCCAAAGCCTAGAACGCCAGGGGTGTAACCGGAATTGAACTTGAGGATAGCGCCCAGGGCCCATTCTTCTACCTTGCTCTTGCTGGCGCCGGGATCGTTGTAGTCACGATTGAAATAGTAATTTCGCAGCAACAGACTGGTCTTGGAATTCTCGAAAAAGCCGCTGCTCTCGGCATACGCTGAAGGTAATAAGGCAAGCGCTATTGCACCGCCGAGCAGGGCCCGGGGGAGAGGAAGGTAAGTCATTATTGTTGTATTCCTGGGGGTAGTAGTCAGTAGCGAGGCAAGGCCTCGCTACCTCTTTGCATTGCGTCAGGCGTGGCTGAGCTCGGCAGCAGGTTGCACTTGGGTGTTGAGCTTGAGTAGCAGCAACACGGCGGCGGCAATCACGAAAACCACGGCAAAAACCCCGTACAGGTGCAGTGGCTGCCAACCGCTGTCCAGCAACAGGCCGGCGACGGTCGGCGAAAGGATCGCGCCGATGCGTCCGATACCGATGCCCCAACCGACCCCTGTTGTCCGAACTGAAGCGTCGTAGACAATCGGCGAAAGCGCGTACAAGCCAGCCACGCAACCGTTGGCAAAGAGCCCGATCAACAGGCCCAGGCCGAGAGCCATTGATACGGATGAAGCGGAACCGACGAACAGTACCAGCAGGCCCGCGGTAATCAGCATGAACAGCGACAGCACCCGGGTCAGCCGCCAGCGCGAGGCCATGCCACCAATCAGCGCCGCGCCGAAGATACCGCCGACGCTCAACAGCACGCCGCCGCTGATGCCTTGCTGTGCCGATAGCCCTGCTGAAACCAGCAGTTTCGGCGTCCAGCTCATCACGAAGTAGAAGCCGAACATCACCAGGAAGAACAGCAGCCAGATCAGCAGGGTGGTGCGCCGTGAATCAGGCGAGAGCAACTGCGCCAGGCGCCCACGGCCTGAAATCGGCGCGGAGATGGCGACGGGCAGTTCGCGCAGTGCTGGCTGGCCGAGGCGGGCGGCCAGTCGATTGATGCGTGCCAAGGCATTCTCGGGGCGGCGGGCGATCAGAAAGTCCAACGACTCAGGCAAGTACATCAATACCAGTGGAATCACCGCCAGGGTCACGGCTCCACCGAATAGGAAAACCGAACGCCAGCCAAAGTGCGTCAGCAGCCACACCGACAACAGCCCGCCCAAGGTCGCACCCAAGGCATAACCGGTGGATTGCAGGCTCACCGCCAGGCCTCGCCAGCGTTTGTTGGCATATTCACTGGCAATCACGTTGCTGCTGGCCAGGATTCCGCCGATACCCAAGCCAGTCAACCCACGCAACAACGCCAGCTGCACCGGTGTCTGGCTCAGTGCCGACAACAGCATGCCGGCCCCGGAGAGCAGCAGGCAAAACAGGATCAATGGCCGACGACCATAGCGATCCGCCCACGGCGCAATAAACAAAGAACCTGCTGCCATGCCAAACAGCCCGGCACTCAACAGCAGCCCGATCTGCGCGCCATTCAAGCTCCATTCGGCAGACACCGAGGAAGCCGTGAAGGCCATTACCAGCACGTCGAAACCATCGATCATGTTCAGAACAATACAGATGCCCACGGCCAACCATTGGAACCGCGCCATGGGACGCTCATCTACCACGCTCTTCAGATCGACACTCATGGCTGCCCCTCGAGATGAGGCTGCGTAAAGTTAAAGCGAGGGAGGCACACGAAGGTGGGTGCAAGCCGAAGCTTGTGCCCGATTGAGAAGTGATTCATCACGACACCCTATTATTTTTATGAGCGGGACAGGCGCAGTACCTGACACCGTGCGGGGCCAGTCAATCAATTTATGGATCCACTGTGAAGAGTAATTACATGTATTTTTGTCTGATTTTTTTATAAAAGTAATAAAACCTTTAAAAACAATACGTTAACATTTTTTAAATCGTTCGATAATCGAACATGGATGAGGGGTGGTCAAATAAAGGATCCATTCCTATCGGGCTGAGTCGGCTAGTAGGGGGCTATGTAGATACCGAAATCCTGATGGATACGGAAGCGCGTTATGATGAGTTGCTGAAGGTTGCTGACGATTATCGATGCCGAGGGATTATTGATAGATCAGAGCGCAACACATTGATTGAGATTGCAACGGCGGCCTACGCGCGATCGGTAGCAGACCTTTCAGCGTAAAACATTGGGCCTTAGCGATGTTTCTTGCTTGGCCAGTTTCAGTATGTCGTGACCGGCAGAAGTCGACCCATTGCTGCCAGTCGTGGCTGGCAGTCAATGATAGATTTTCAGGAAGGCTTTACATTCAATGCACCTAGGATTTGATCAGCTACGCTTGGTGTAAGACAAACTTCAAGGATGATGCTGTCCAACTGGCTAACCCAACCTCTGAAGGTGGCTCGAATTTGTCCTCGCGTGCTCAAGCACAATCTATTTCTTTGAATAAATACCCTCCGACCGTTTGCACTTGCTGACGGGATTAGACGAGGCTTCAGATGGCGCCCGTTAGAAAACATTGGCACTCTGTCGTCGTTCGATGGGAATCGGAGGCCCAATCTGAGTGCCTGAAAACGCTGGCACCAATCGATGACCGTAGGGCGAGTTGTCGATGCTCGCTGTCGACTTGAATCATCTGGTGACGCGTTTATAGTGACTCGAAGGATGAACAGGAGCGGCCCGAGTGGGATGTATGAAAAGGAGGATGTTGGCCGCGATTCTGGCTTTCAGCTCATCCCATGTCCTGGCCGATGAGTGGCAGGTATTGACGCACAGTACCGGCCTTGAGGTGTCCCGTACGAGCGGGAGCCTGCGCGGCTTGCCACATAGTGGGAAGCGCGCCTTCTACCTAGAGCTGGTACGAGCGTTGTTGTCAGAGCTCGGCGAGCCTATGGAGATTACCGAAGTGCCACTGGCTCGAGGCCTGGCGCTGGTACAACAAAACGAAGGCATTGCCTTTTTCAATGTAAGCCGAACGGCGGACAGGGAATCGACCGTCAATTGGGTAGGGCCGATTTCCAGCGAAACGGATCGGCTATATGAAAGCGCCGAACATCCAACCGGAATCAAAACGCTATCTGATGCTCGCCATTTACCCGTCTGTGTGCTGAACCACAACGTGGATGATGCTGCCCTTGTGAGCCAAGGTTTTACTGCCATCATCCGTAGCAATAGCTATTCGGGCTGCTTCAAGATGCTGCAAGCGGGCAGAGTGCTGCTTGTAGCTTCATCGATATGGGGCTTACAACATAAGCTGGCCGAAGCCAAGGTCTCTGCCTCTGCATTGCGTCTAACGCCGGTGACGATCCTCACCTCCGATGGATACATAGCACTGTCCAAAAGCACACCTGGTTCGGAAGTGGCTCGATGGCAACGGGCACTCGACCAGATCAAACAGAGCGGCAAGTATGACGACATATTGAGTCTTTATGCGGATTGATCGGGCTGTACGAGATCTATCCTGCCGAGAAGAAAGCAGGCACAAAGGAAACGACTGATCTGAACTGATTTAACCGGTCGCGCATTTCACCAGAAAGGCTCGAGGATGCAGAATCTTGATGTTTATTGCTCCGTGTATCGACGTCCAGCGCCAAAAAAAGCCTTTTAAATTGGCCTGTTGGTACTTCAATATCAACTTCAAACCATAGTGGGTGGCTCTGGTCATTGTCGACAAGCTAGGTGGGCTCTGGCGATCACATTCTTAGGTGTATTGTTTTACAACATGAGGATCTGCGAGCTACCCGGCTCAAGGTGCGAATTCGTGTTTACCTGAGTGACCGCTATTGGCCGTTCTCTGCCGGTCGTAACTACGGCGTGTGCTGGTCCATTCCGTTTTCAAGCTGCGAAACACGAGCTCCATCGGGGCATTATCCCAGCAGTTTCCACGAGGAAATTACCTGGTTGCTATAAACCACTTTTTTGAGTTGTTAACCTCATTAGTTTACAGATCAAAAAATTGGTTTACTAGGTGTCTAGCGAATCCACTGTGATTCAAGGTGCGTTGACGATGTCGCCTAAGGTGAAATGGACCTTGTCGCGCCCACTGTTCTTGGCCGCATACAGTGCCTTGTCGGCTTCGTTGAGCCAGTCTGCGGCGTCGGTCATTGCACTGCAGCACGATGCCAAGCCGATACTCAGGGTGACTCGCAGCTCAGGCAGTTGCTCATTGCGGTAGTTGCCCATTGCCCCTCGCAGTCGTTCCATAATTTCGCCAGCCTGGCTCAGTGGGCTGTTGGGCAGGATCACACAGAACTCGTCTCCACCAAAGCGACCGGCTAGGTCACCTTGGCGAAGGTTTTTCTTAAGTTCGGCGCTCAGCTGGCGTAGCACGCTGTCGCCAACGAGATGGCCGTAAGTGTCGTTGATCTGTTTGAAGTGATCGACATCAATGATCGCGATCACCGTTTCGAAGCTCTCCTGCCGGAAGGCGAAAAACTGCAGGTGAAGCAAATCCTTCCACGCCCCATGATTGAGCAGGCCGGTGAGACTGTCGGTACAGCTCAGGGCGCTAAGACGGCGCTTGTGGTCGGCGAGCTTAATGGCCAGGCGATAACAGACCCAGCCCAGCGCTAATGGGTAGAGCGTCAGCATTGGCAAGCAGGCGTAGATCTGTAGGGCGGTTGCAGTAAGTTGCACCTGCGGGCCGAACAGTGTTATCGCAAGCAGAATTCCGACAACTTGGGCCAGCGCGCCATGCACGAATAAACGCTGGCCGCCTGCAGCGACGTTGTTCATCGTCATCATCGAAAGAATGGTGACGGCAGGCAACGGATTGAACTGCATGGTCGCGGTCCAGAACCCGCCCATCACTGAGTCGTAGAGTAAGTTGCGCCGCTCCGCCTGATATGGCTCACTAGCACGGGTGGCCAATTGATAGGCCAGGTGCGGCCAAACCAAGCCGTTGAAAAGCAACAGTACCCATACCCATCCCGGCAGGCCCAGCGGCGCAATGGCGGCCAGTACGCTCAGCATGCCAATCGCCAGGCCAATAAGGCGTGGCAGGTAGATTCGTTTGGCAAAAGACTGTCCTTTGCCAATCTTGTTTTCCATTACCCCATCACCATTCATGTTTCGCTCCCTCGATAGTTATTGTCTACTGCAGGAGTCACCGCTAATCGCATAAACATTCTTCAATATTAACGCGAGGGTGAAGAGCGACCTTGCAAGCGCTCTCAAGGCTTAGGCAAACCGTTCTAACTCCTGGCCTGCCACGATCGTACAAGCCTCGCTGGCCTTTCGATCATAATATTGAATCGCCAGCAGAGCGACTTCTGAATCGGTCCTGGTTTCATAGGCACACCTGACGGGCTGTTTTTGGCCGATAGCGGAGTCACCCCACGTCTCGCGGTCGATTCAATACTCAGGTCAGCTGTCGTGCTCCCAGGCCCAGAATCAGACTACCGCACAGGCGATCAATCACTTTCCGAGCCTTCTGATACTCCGAGGAAATCGTTGGTTGCGACAAAGCCACCGCAACCAGTCCATACCAGGTCAGCGAAACGACCAACACAACCGCCAGCATTGAGACGAAGGTGCTGACCGAGGAGTGGGTGGGGGCTGCTGCTGAAAAGACGGCGGCGTAGAAGGCTATGGATTTAGGATTGCCGATGTTGGTGATGACACCCTGAAAGAAAGATTTCCGGACGCTGCCAGCCGGGCCCTCGCAAGGCCGTAAGGCGGGATGCTTGCCTGCTTTAATGATCAGGCGTGTGCCAAACCACATCAGGTACGCCGCACCCATTATCTTCACAACCAGTACCGCCCATGGGAAGGCTGCAAATACAAGGCCTAGGCCTGTGATCGCACAGCCAGACCATAGCAGGTTCACGGTCACTATACCGGCGACTAAGGCCAGCGCCTCGGCACGTGTCGCGGCTACTGCCTTGTGAACAACGGCGACGAAATTCGGCCCCGGAACCACTACGCCTGCCAGATAAACCCAGAAAACAGTGAGCACCGCGGAACTGTCGAACATTTCGATCCCTCTTAGCGCTGATCGGTATCAGCGTCTGGTTGAAGATTTCATCACGTTTTTCGCCGCGAGAGCATCAATGCTAGCGGCCGAAGGGGCCGACAGTCAGACACAGATTCCACAATAAACTCCGATACAGTGACCTTTTATGCTGAGTAAGTCCTGCCCGGCGATGAGGCGGTCAGGGATCGCTATGGCCAGGCGAGGAATACTTCGCGATAAGGGCGGATGTGTGCTGCCTCCAGGTAGTCCAAGATTTCCGCCGCATCCCCACGTGGTGAAGCAAGATTGCCCCACCTATAAATCTGTAAAAATCTCGCGTAGGCAATTGGTTCGAGAGGAGCAGACTGGGTCAGTGACATCTCGGCAATTGGCTCAATTCGACGTTGGCGCCAACATACTCGACCTTCACTGACATGATCATGTCTCCTAGGTGTGAGCCAAGGGTTAAAAGTGGATTTCAGCGGTTTTGAGGCCTAGGTCTCGAAGCTCGGCAATCAAGTCATCCAGATGCCCGAAAGACTCGACCTCCTCGTTGTCATCAACCAAGAAGAAACTCCTGCCCGCGTCCTTCTTGAAGAACACAATCCACTCCTTGGGGTTGGTCGGGTTCGCGATCACATGGGAGTCGAAGGTCACGCCTTCGGCATGTTTGGTTTTCACAGTTTTACGATTCATATTGTCACCACGCTACGCGCGCTCTCAAAATTATCTATTTTCAGTGTATGCCCGCCAGTTCCATCTGAGCTTTCACTTTAAACGTCTCCAGCCGCACGACGCTGTGGTTCAAAGGCTTTTCAATTATAACTGCATGTTAATACTATGCACATACACTCATTGAGGAGCGAGCCATGATTGCGATAGGTGAGGCATGGAAGGCGGGACTGTTGGGTCGAAAGCACTGGCTCAGCAATATGGTGTCTGGCGTGATAGTCGGGGTCGTGGCGCTCCCCTTGGCAATGGCTTTTGCCATTGCATCTGGCGTCAAGCCTGAGCAAGGCATCTACACCGCAATCATCGGCGGCCTGCTGGTTTCACTCTTTGGCGGAAGCCGCTTGCAGATTGCCGGCCCGACAGGTGCGTTCATTGTGATTCTGGCGGGAGTCACGGCCAAGCATGGCGTTGACGGTCTTCAAATCGCTACGATGATGGCGGGCGCCATGTTGTTCTTGCTGGGTTTTGCCCGGCTTGGGGCAATCATTAAGTTTATCCCCGATCCGGTGATCGCCGGATTCACCGCAGGAATCGGCGTGATCATCTGGGTTGGACAGTGGAAGGATTTTTTCGGTTTACCGACGATCAGTGGAGAACACTTCCATGTAAAGTTCTGGCATTTGTTCCAGGCCTTCCCTGATCTTCATATAGCCACAAGCCTGCTGGCTGCACTCAGTCTTTTCCTGGTAATCACCACCTCCAAAATCCCCGGTCTCAAACGGGTGCCTGGCCCGCTAGTCGCAATGGCGGTTGCTACGGCAATACAGTCAGCTTTTCATTTCCAAGGGGTAGCCACGATTGGCAGCGCATTTGGTGGCATTCCTCAAGGTCTTCCAGCGTTTAGCCTGCCTGACATCACGCTGTCTCGCGTCATCGATTTGATTGGCCCAGCGTTCACTATCGCCATGCTTGGAGCAATCGAATCGCTGCTGTCGGCAATGGTGGCCGATGGTATGGCGGGCACTAAGCATGATTCCAATCAAGAGCTGATCGGGCAGGGGGTGGCTAATCTGGTCACGCCATTGTTTGGTGGTTTCGCCGCTACCGGAGCCATTGCCCGTACTGCAACCAATATCCGCAACGGAGGCACAAGCCCGTTGGCCGGCATTACGCATGCGGTCACCTTGTTGCTGATTATTCTGTTTCTGGCACCTCTAGCCTCAAACATCCCACTGTGTGCCCTGGCCGCCATTCTTTTCGTGGTCGCCTACAACATGAGCGAGTTAAAACACTTCAAGCGCATGCTCCAGCGAGCCCCACGCGCAGACGTGTCTATCCTGCTCATCACCTTCAGCCTCACCGTGTTCAGTGACTTGGTGATCGCCGTGAATATCGGCGTCATTCTGGCGATGCTGCAGTTCATGCGCCGCATGGCCTCATCTGTCGAGGTGCAGCAGATAGTCGAGCACGAACTTGAAGAAGAGTTAAGAGCCAACGGCCATGTTCGCTTGCCGCCAGGGATACTGATTTATACGATAGAAGGGCCACTGTTCTTTGGTGCAGCTGAGACCTTCGAGCGTGTGTTAGCACAGACCCACACAGACCCACGTCTGCTGATTATCCGTCTGAAGCGCGTACCGTTTATGGATATCACGGGCTTGCAAGTGTTGGAGGAGGTCATTCAGCAGCTACACCAGCGCAATATCGTGGTGAAACTCTGCGAAGCGAACACGAAGGTGCTCAACAAGCTCGATAGGGTGGGTATCCTGCAAGAAATCAGCCCGGAGCACTATCACGCCGACTTCAATACCGCGCTGGCTAAAGCTGTCAGTCACGTTGAGGGTACGTCGACGCTCTAGAGAACAACTGCCAGTGTTGGGTTATGACTTGGTACTGGCGGCATGCTTGCTCTTGGTCGAATAGCTGGCGCCGTGAGTATCCAGGTAGTCACGAATCAACTGGCGGACTACCTGCGAAGACGTCAGGTCTTGTGCTGCACAGAGTTCCTCGAAAGCTTTTTTCTTGATGGGGTCAATGAGCACGGTGAGGCGCGCAGTCTTGCTTTCCATGGGGTATTTAATCGCTCAAGTCGCTGGATGTTAATCAAATTGTAATTGCCTTGTTCTGTGCTGTCACTGCACAGGCGGATTGCTGCTCAGCACCCTTTGTTCTTGCTGATTGTGTCCAAAGCACCACGATCGTTGCCGGCGACCTCCGCTGACCCGCGCGGCTCGACCCAGAGTGTCAGCTCCATGATCGCGGCTTCGAGGGCTAGCTGGTTTTGATTGATCTTGAAGAGTAGGGAAGGGAGTAGGACTGAGTTCGACATTGTGATTCCTCCGTGGAAGAGGACAGCGTAGCAAAGCTCTGAAACAGTCGGGCACGGTTTCGGCGCTGTTGGGTCGTGGCTGACCACGTGATTTTGGTTTGAGTACAAAAGGGCCCAGCGGGCCCTTTTTTGTGGACGCCTAAATTTCTGCTCTCATCCTGAATGAGCGCCCCCCAAAAAAGCAAAAGATATGGTCATTCTGCTTGTAACCAAAAAGAAAATCAGTCACTAATTGCCCACTTCTAAGGCAGACGGCGGGCGGTAAATCATGAGTCAAACAGTCACTAATTCAGCACCCGCTCGCGGCCCGGCCGACCATGATGTTCGCACTCAGATTGTCGCCGCTGCCACCGAGCACTTCAGTCATTATGGTTACGAGAAGACGACCGTCTCCGATCTCGCTCGATCAATCGGTTTCTCCAAGGCCTACATCTACAAGTTTTTCGAATCCAAGCAGGCGATTGGCGAGATGATTTGTGCCAATTGCCTGAGCCAAATCGAGGCCGAGGTGAGGGCCGCGGTCAACGAAGCCAATCACCCGCCGGAGAAGCTACGGCGGCTGTTCAAGGCGATAGTCGAGGCGAGCCTTCGCCTTTTCTCACAGGATCGCAAGCTCTACGAGATTGCCACTTCAGCAGCGTCCGAGCGCTGGGGGGCGACGATCGAATACGAGGAGCGCATCCGCGAATTGCTTCAAAACGTTCTGCAGGAAGGTCGCCAAAGCGGAGACTTCGAGCGCAAGACACCTCTGGATGAAACCGTCATGTCGATTTATCTGGTCATTCGGCCATACCTTAACCCGCTGCTCCTGCAGCACGGCTTCGATTACATCGATGAGGCACCTGGAAAATTGTCCAGTCTGGTGCTGCGCAGCCTTTCGACGTAATTATAATGCGGTAGTGACTATTGACTAAATCGGTCACTAGATACAAGGTGGGCGTCCCGATCCTTTTTGTATGGGACTCTCATGCGCCTGCGCCGCTTTGTATTGCCTATTGTCATTTGCCTGTGTCCACTTGCGTTGGTCGCTTGCGGCGAAACAGCGCAAAACGATCCACGCACCCAATCGCCGTCGGTGCGTGTAGCGATCGCTCAAGCAGCAACACCAACGCCACGCTCTTTCACCGGCATCGTAGCGGCTCGTGTTCAAAGTGACCTAGGCTTTCGAGTCTCCGGCAAAGTGCTGGAACGCCTGGTTGATACGGGGCAAACCGTGAAGCGGGGCCAAACCCTCATGCGCATCGACCCAGTCGATTTGAAACTGGCCGCACATGCGCAACGCGAGGCCGTTGCAGCTGCGCAAGCGCGAACGCGACAAACAGTTCAGGACGAAGCACGTTACCGCGTGCTGCGTGGAACGGGCGCGATATCAGCCTCGACCTACGACCAATTCAAGGCTGCGGCGGATTCTTCCGGGGCTCAGCTCAGCGCTGCTCAGGCTCAGGCGCAAGTGGCCTTTAACACCATCCAATATGCAGAATTGCGTGCGGACGCGGATGGCATCGTCATGGACACGCTGGTCGAACCAGGTCAGGTGGTGAATGCTGGACAGGTGGTGGTACGCATAGCGCATGCTGGGCCGCGAGAAGCGCTGATCCAATTACCGGAAACCCTGCGACCTACAATCGGTTCTATTGCACAGGCCTCGCTATATGGCAAAGAAGGCCCCAGTGTGGCTGCGAAGTTGCGGCAGTTATCGGATGTTGCAGACAGCCTGACTAGAACGTTTGCAGCGCGCTACGTGCTGGACGGCGAGCAGGCAATTGCTCCTCTGGGTACCACCATCACATTGCAAATTTCAGATGAATTTTCTTCCCCCCAGACAGGAGGTGTGCAGGTACCAATAAGCGCTCTGTACGACTCCGGCGACGGCCCGGGAGTATGGCTCATAAGGGGGGATCCGACGCAAGTTCACTGGCAGCCAGTTGTGGTTCAACAACTTAATGATGAACTCGCGCGAATCTCCGGTGAGTTAAAGCCAGGTCAGCAGATCGTCGCGCTCGGCGCCCACCTGCTACGGGAAGGCCAGCAAGTTCGGGTAACGGGGCAAAGCAACGTCGCGACTATCGAAGGGGTTCGTCGATGAGTGAGCGTCGCTTCAACCTGTCGGCACTCGCGGTACGCGAGCGTTCCGTCACACTGTTCTTGGTGTGCTTGATCTCTCTAGCCGGGCTTGTAGCATTCTTCAAGCTGGGGAGGGCGGAAGACCCGGCGTTCACGGTGAAGGTGATGACTATCGTCACAGCCTGGCCCGGGGCAACTGCTCTGGAAATGCAGGATCAGGTGGCGGAGAAAATCGAAAAGCGCCTCCAGGAGCTGCGCTGGTACGACCGTAGCGAAACCTACACGCGCCCCGGCCTCGCCTTTACGACCCTGACGCTGCTCGACAGCACGCCACCATCGCAGGTGCCCGAAGAGTTCTACCAGGCGCGCAAGAAGGTCAGCGACGAATCGAAGGAGCTACCGGCCGGTGTGATCGGGCCAATGGTTAACGACGAATACTCGGATGTCACGTTTGCTCTGTTCGCGCTCAAGGCCAGAGGGGAGCAACAGCGTTTGCTGGTACGTGACGCCGAGAAACTGCGTCAGCGTTTGCTGCATGTGGCGGGGGTGAAGAAGGTAAACATTATCGGTGAGCAAGCCGAGCGCATTTATGTGGAGTTTTCGCATGAGCGTTTGGCAACGCTGGGCATCGGCCCGCAGGAAGTGTTCGCCGCGCTGAACGGCCAGAATGTTCTGACACCGGCCGGCTCCGTGGAAACCCAGGGGCCGCAAGTGTTCACTCGTCTGGATGGTGCGTTTGATGAAATGTCGAAAATCCGTGACACCCCTATCATCGCGCAAGGCCTTACGCTGAAGTTGTCGGACATCGCCACCGTCAAGCGCGGCTATGAAGACCCGGCAACCTTCATAATCCGCAATGGTGGTGAACCCGCGCTGTTGCTGGGCATTGTCATGCGCGATGGTTGGAACGGCCTGGATCTGGGGAAGGCACTGGACACCGAGGTAGAGGGGATCAACGCAGAGATGCCGCTGGGGATGAGCCTGACCAAAGTGACAGATCAAGCAATCAACATCAGCTCAGCGGTTGATGAATTCATGATCAAGTTCTTCGTCGCTTTGTTGGTAGTGATGCTAGTGAGCTTTCTTAGCATGGGCTGGCGCGTCGGCGTGGTGGTCGCAGCGGCCGTGCCGCTGACTTTGGCGATCGTCTTCGTGGTGATGGCGGCGACGGGTAAAAATTTTGACCGTATCACCCTGGGCTCGCTCATTTTGGCGCTGGGCCTGCTGGTGGATGATGCCATCATCGCCATCGAAATGATGGTTGTGAAAATGGAGGAGGGCTACAGCCGCATCGCCGCTTCTGCTTACGCTTGGAGCCATACTGCCGCCCCGATGTTATCCGGCACGCTGGTCACTGCTGTCGGTTTTATGCCCAATGGTTTCGCCCGCTCTACGGCAGGCGAATACACCAGCAATATGTTTTGGATCGTTGGTGTCGCTTTAATAGCCTCGTGGCTGGTTGCTGTGGTGTTTACACCCTACTTCGGCGTTAAGTTGCTACCCGAAATCAAACTGATCGCAGGTGCTCACAAAGCACTTTACGATACGCCGCGATACAACCGCTTTCGCCGTTTGCTGCTGCAAGTCATCGTGCACAAGTGGCTTGTCGCTGGTGCTGTAATCAGTCTTTTTGTGGTGGCCATACTCGGCATGGGGTTGGTCAAGAAGCAGTTTTTCCCGATCTCCGACCGCCCTGAGGTGTTGGTAGAAATTCAGATGCCCTACGGCTCCTCCATTGCCCAAACCAGCGTCGCCACTGCAGAAGTGGAAGCTTGGCTGGCAGAGCAGAAAGAAGCCAGGATCGTTACAGCCTACATTGGTCAGGGCGCGCCACGCTTCTACATGGCAATGGGGCCGGAATTGCCTGACCCGTCATTCGCCAAGATCGTGATTCGTACTGACAACGAGCAAGAGCGTGAGGTGTTGAAACATCGGTTGCGGGAGGCGATTTCCGAGGGCTTGGCTCCACAGGCGCGGGTGCGAGTCACGCAACTTGTATTTGGCCCTTATTCGCCATTCCCGGTTGCATACCGGATTACCGGGCCAGATCCGACTAAGTTGCGCGAGATTGCAGCTGAGGTGCAGCAAGTCATGGTTGCCAACCCGATGATGCGCACAGTCAATAGCGACTGGGGCGCACGCACACTTGCTCTGCACTTCACCTTGCAGCAGGATCGCTTGCAAGCCTTTGGACTCACCTCCAGTGCGGTAGGGCAACAATTGCAGTTTCTGTTGAGCGGCGTGCCGGTGACCGCCGTGCGAGAGGACATCCGCACTGTGCAAGTGGTGGCCCGCTCAGCAGGAGGCAATCGCTTCGATCCGGCAATGGTCATGAACTTCACGCTGGCTGGTGCAAACGGGCAACGCATCCCGCTGTCGCAACTCGGCGAGGTTGATGTCCGTATGGAAGAGCCGATTATGCGTCGGCGCGACCGGGTGCCAACGATCACTGTGCGTGGCGATATCGCTGAGGGTCTGCAGCCGCCAGACGTATCAACAGCGATCTCCCAGCAGTTGCAGCCTGTCATGGAGAAATTGGCGAAGGGCTATCGCATCGAGCAAGCGGGGTCTATTGAGGAATCTGGCAAGGCGACCGTAGCGATGTTGCCGCTGTTTCCAATTATGTTGGCGCTTACCCTGATCATCCTTGTTTTGCAGGTGCGCTCGATATCTGCAATGGTCATGGTTTTCCTGACCAGTCCGCTGGGGTTGATCGGTGTAGTGCCTACGCTGATTCTTTTTCAGCAGCCATTTGGCATCAATGCGCTGGTAGGCCTGATTGCACTGTCGGGCATCCTAATGCGCAATACGCTAATTCTGATTGGGCAGATTCATCAGAACGAGCGGGCGGGACTGGAACCGTTTCATGCAGTAGTCGAAGCGACCCTGCAGCGTGCTAGGCCGGTGATCCTGACCGCACTGGCGGCGATTCTGGCCTTTATCCCGCTGACTCATTCGGTGTTCTGGGGAACGCTTGCCTACACGCTGATTGGAGGAACGTTGGCGGGTACCGTATTGACTCTGGTGTTTCTGCCGGCCATGTATTCGATCTGGTTTAGGATCAAGCCCGTCAGGAATAACGCCCTTGTAGGGCAGCCTGCGTAAACCGGAAAGCGCGGCGGATCATTCCGCCGCGCTGACTTTAACCCGAAAGAGCTCACCTAGGGCTTGGTCGGTAAAAGGCTGCCAAAGTCCTCACTCCGGCGAAGTCGTAGAAACCAAGGGCGGCAACCACAAGACGCTGAAGGAATGGAAAGCAGAACACGGCTCCGCGACGGTCGAGTCCTGGCTGAGCAAGTGATCTTGGTTTGAGTACAAAAGAGCTCGAGAGGGCCCTTTTTTGTGCGCCACTGTTTCTTCAACCGATGCATTTCAGGATTACTCGAACAGCGGTTTGAATAACCGAAGGTAACGTTCAGAAAATACAAATACAAATGCGAATACGTATCAAACGCTGGCGATGTGGTATACCATGCGCCGCGATTTGTTGGCACGTATGCCATTCCATTTGGCTATTTTCTCAAGGTTTCCTCGATGCGTCGTACTCTGGTTTCGATCTGTGTGCTTCAGGCGATTTCCGTTTCCTCCTGGGCGGAGCAAGCGGCAACCGATAAATCCAGTTTGGAGTTGCAAGCGACCGACATCGTCGGCACATCCGACTTTGAAACTGCCCTGGGGCCAGTGGACGGCTATCGCGCAACCCGTTCAGCCAGTGCGACCCGCACCGATACGTCGATCCATGAAACGCCGCAGTCAATCAGCGTGGTGAGCAAGGATGTCGTGGAGGACATCAGTGCCACTCGATTGCAGGATGCGCTCGATTATGCCGGCGGGGTGGGGCGAGCCAACAACTTCGGCGGTCAAGGCCTGACCACGTTCACGGTGCGAGGGTTTACCACAGGCGAGTTTTATCGCAACGGCTTCCCAATCAACCGTGGCTATCCGAACATGCCGGATGCGAACACCATCGAGCGGCTCGAAGTGCTGCGAGGGCCAGCGACCATGCTGTATGGCCGAGGCGATCCTGGAGGCACATTCAATGTCATCTCCAAACAACCTCTGGCCGTACCTACGGTCACGCTGGGCAGCCAACTCGACGACCAGGGTATGCAACGAGGCACCCTGGATGCTTCCGGCCCGCTTGATGAAGAAGGGCGCCTCGCCTATCGCCTGAACGTCGTTGGTGAGGGCGGTGATACTTTCCGCGATCATGTCGAAACCGAACGCTACGGCGTAACGCCGGTACTAGCCTGGCAGGTTAACGACGACACCAAGGTGATTTTCGAAGGCGACTTCATGCGCAACAATCACCCGCTCGATCGCGGCGTGACGCGCTATCCGAATCAGATCCGCACCGCGTCCCGCGATACCTTCTTCGGCGAAAAAGACGTTGGCAAATTGCACAACGACAACAACATGGCGCAGCTGCGGTTCGAGCATGTGCTGAGCGATAACTGGACGTTGGGCGGTGGTTTTCAATGGCTCGATGGCACCCTTAAAGGCAATGCCGTTGAGGCCAATGGTGTCGCGTCCGATGGACGCACCCTGGGCCGCAACTTCAATTACCGCAAGCTGGAGTGGACGGACAAGGACACCCAGCTCAACCTCACCGGACATTTCACCGCAGGCGGTTTCGATCACACGTTGTTGACCGGTGTCGAGTACGAGGATTACGACTACAAGTCGATCATTCAGCGTTCCAGTGGCGCGGTGAGTGCCTATCCGATTGACATCTTCGACCCGGTGTATGGTCAACCTCGGCCAGCTTTGACTCGAACTCCGACCAACGACAAAGAAAACCTCAAGACCTATGCCGCTTTCGTCCAGGATCAGGTGGCATTGACCGAGCGTTTGAAACTATTGGCCGGCGCGCGTTTCGAGCGCTTCGAGCAGGACTACGAAACCTTTGTGCCAGGCAGTAGAAGCTGGGAGGCCAGCGACAATGCCGTGACACCGCGTGTAGGGTTGACCTATAACCTGACCGACACCGTGGCGCTCTACGCCAATACGGCTCGCTCGTTCAAACCCAATACCGGTGCCAGTCGCCAGGGCGGAGGGTTTGACCCGGAAAAGGGCAAGTCGTATGAGCTCGGCGTCAAGTGGGATGCACTGGACAATCAGTTGAGTGTCGAGGCGGCGATCTACCAGATTGAAAAGCGCAATGTGCTCACCACCGATCCTGTGGACTCGACCTTCAGCGTGGCAGCAGGCGAGGTGCGCAGCCGAGGTTTCGACCTGAACATCGCCGGCAACCTGACCCCGCAATGGCGAGTGATTGGCGGCTACGCTTATGTCGATGCCGAAGTGACCAAGGATAACGTCATCCAGTCCGGCACTCGTCTAATGAACATCCCACAAAACAGCTTCAGCCTGCTCAACGTTTACGAGTTTCAGGATGGCGCACTCAAGGGATTGGGTCTAGGGACGGGCCTCAAGTACGTCGATGAGCGTGCGGGGCAGACGGCCAACACGGCGTTTTCGATGGGCAGCTACACCGTTGTCGATCTACTGAGCTACTACAAGGTCAACGACAAAATCAGGCTTAATCTAGATGTGAAAAATCTGACTGACGAAGACTATGAGGAAGGGGCATTTGGCAACGTTTACGCCTATCCAGGGGCGCCGAGAACCGTGCAGGTCGGTATTTCATATACGTTGTAATTCGCTTGTGTGGGGAGTATTTCATGTTGTGAAAGCTCAACGCGGCTCCGCAACTGTCGAGTCTTGGCTGATCAAGTAATGTTGTGTTGAGTACAAAGGGCCCTGTGGGGCCCTTTTGCCATCCGGGTTTTAATCGGAGCCAGCCTTTACTTGGTCAGTTATCAGTTGGGCCAGTATCCGCACAGGTTCGGTAAAGCTGTGCCGAGACTGTTGACGCTGACGCCGAATTGACCCACGAGCTGAAGCAAGACTGACCCACCTCTAAATCTGCACAAAACCCGCATAGGCAATGGTTCGAGAGGAACAGACTGGGTCTGTGACATCTCGGCAACTGGGTCAATTCGGCATCGGTGCCAACAGCTTGGCCAGTCTGACCGTCAAAAGCTGCAACAGAGGCCGTATTTATGACTACACCGCGCTCACCTTCTTCATTTGGCTCTCCTCCCGCCATAGCCTCAGCAGCAAGGCGAATCACGTTGAAGCTACCGATCAAATTGATTTCGATAGTCCGGCGAAAACTCTCAAGCCCATGTGCGCCATTACGGCCTAAAATCCGTTCGGCTGGTGCAACACCCGCGCAGTTGATCACCCCATGCAACGCGCCAAAGACACTGACTGCAGAGGCAATTGCTGCGCGGCAATCAATTTCACTGGTGATGTCTGCTCGCACGAAAATCGCACGTTTTCCTAGCTCGTCAGCAAGGGCTGCACCAGCGGCTTCGTTCACATCGACCAGCACCACGTTTGCACCCCGGCCCACCAACTCTCGCGCTGAAGCCAGACCTAGTCCAGAACCTGCGCCAGTAACTAGGAAGACTGAGTTTTCGATGCGAATCATGTTTCCTCAAAAATTGGCAGTACCGCATACGCGGTTATTTGACATATAAAAGGCTCAAGGCGAGATCGATGCCGGCCTCCGGTTTACTTCAGGTGTAAGCCACGCTGGAGATTCTCGAACGGATAGTGTCGGTGGTCAGTGGCCACGACAATGCTCAAGCGCCTCAGCTTGGATGAATGCTTTGGACAATTTAGGTCAGGCAACGAGGGCTGGAAGGAAGTGGCAAATGTGCTACCTGATAACAAAAACATCGAGGTGACATGCAATGCTGTGAGGTGGGTGTTGACGCCGACGCCGAATTGACCCAGTGGCCGAGATGTCACTGACCCAGTCTTATTTCTCGCGAACCATTGCCTATGCTGGATTTCTGCCTACTTGGGGTAGGGCAGTCTTGCGTCGGCACGTGGGGCAATTCGGCGTCGGCGCCTACACTTCGTGCTTCTGGGGTTGAGGAGGTGGAAGAGTTCTACGATGCCCTGGTCGAATGTCTGCGTAATTCAATGTCCTGTTACTGCCGAAGCTAATGGTGGGTCGCTGATGTGCGTGACGGATCGTTTTCGGGCGGAAAGCGTGAAAACGTTGTGGAGACTACTTGTTCGAAGTTGACCAGCTTCAACAGCGTGATGCGTTCCGCTGGCCGAACAAGCTGAAAATCTATTCAGTCGGGCGTCATAAGTACCGCTAGTGTCATGTCGATGAATTCTTCGTTCCGGTTGATCGTCGTCAGGGCGCCGCGAACATTGTTTCCAACCTCACCTGCGCCACGCTGTTCGAGATACGTTCCTTCCCACCTATCTTCAAGCGCAAGGAAAGCGGCGCCGGGCGGTCTGTTACAAAATATATTTTGTGCCCCCCCCTTGAAAATGAAAAAACGAAACGGAGTTATTATATTTGATACCAAAAAAAAGCAGGGATCTGCGCTCACACGGTTTTTTCAGATTTCCAGAGGCTTTGGGCCATTCGACTCGATTGCTTCGTCGCAGCTTTCGCTCCTGCATTGCCCTTCTGGAAATCTATAGTGAGGTGAGTGGTAGGGAGGAGCGGAAGGTAGTTTTACCCGCAGGGGTGGAGGGAGATCGTTTTTTGCGACGCAGTCGCGGCTAGCTTTTGATTTTAGAGTAACCGTGATTCCGCCTAAAAAATCGAAGGAACTTTGATTCCTAGGCATGCTAGCGAGGAGATTCTTCTATCACCATCGGGCCCCGGGCCGATGGGCGCGCGCTTCCCCTGGAAAGCCTGACGGGCATGCTCATTGGGAACAAATGTCCAATTCAGCGGGTTACTTTAGATTGCTCTGAAAAAAGCTCGTCAGCTTGTCGAAAGGGATGAGGTTGACGCGATCATATAGGTCGACATGGCCGGCGCCAGGGATGATGACGAGCTCCTTGGGTTGTCCGGCGAGCTTGTAGGCCTCCTCGCTGAACTCCCTTGAGTGTGCATCGGCCCCGGCAATGAACAACATCGGACGCGGAGAAATCGTCTCGATATCATTGAACGGGTAGAAGTTCATGAACTTGATGTTGCTCGTGAGTGTAGGGTGCGTCGTCAACTCTTTGGAGGAGCTGGATGGCGTGTACTCGCCGCGTGGTGTGCGGTAGAAATCGTAGAACTCACGCTGGATGGGATGAGTATTCTCATCTAGCTGATGTACCGTACCGCTGGTGTAGAGAGTTTTACCGCCAGTGAATTCTACATCACGCTGCTGCGCTGCTTGCGCGATGATGTCCTTCCGTTGCTCAAGCGTCTGCGAATGCTTCAACCCATTACGATTGGCTGCGCCCATGTCATACATGCTGACTGTTGCGATGGCTTTCATGCGCGGGTCGATCTTGGCCGCGCTGATGACGAAGCTGCCGCTGCCACAGATGCCGATCGCGCCAATCCGCTCTTTGTCGATGAAAGGCTGTGCACCGAGAAAGTCTATTGCTGCACTGAAGTCCTCGACATAGATGTCCGGCGAAACTGCGTTTCGCGTTTGCCCCTCGCTTTCACCCCAGAATGAAAGATCCAGGGACAGTGTCACGAAGCCTTTCTCTGCCATTTTCGTGGCATAGAGGTTAGCGCTCTGCTCCTTGACCGCTCCCATCGGATGGCCAACAACAATCGCAGGGCTCTTCGTTTTACCGTCTAGGTTTTTCGGGATGAACAGATTCCCTGCCACATTCATTTGATATTGGTTTTTGAAGTTAACCTTCTGCACGGTCACTTTTTCGCTGGTATAAAAATTATCCGCGCCGTTGGACATATCGGCTCCTACTGCTGAGAGTGAACTGACAAGAAGCGTTAATAGAACAATGAGCTTTTTCATTGGAATCCTTGTTGATGCGGAGTCATCAGTCTTTAGAGAACAGCACTTGCACATCCCCGCGCCCTAGCGCCTGAGCCAGATCAGCGGTGTCATCCACTCGCCCAAGGCGCGTGTAGGAGTACGTCGAGTCGAACGTTGAATAGAAGACGACCAAGGTGTCCCCTCCATACAACATCAAGTCGCCGTTGCGGATCGTTCCCGGTTTGCTCGCATCGGCAGGCAGGTTTTCTGGAAGACTGGAGTGTTTTTCATTGCGGTTCAGATCGCTCATGTCGAGCGTTAGCGGTAGTCGCTTGGCAAATGCACCAGCGGCGGCGTTGTCGACCAAGGTAATGGCGAAGCGTTGTTCCCCGATGGTCATCCACATGCGAAATTTCTCCGGTATCGACGACGCCGACGCGGCATCATTCACAGATACATAACTACCCAACACGAGCATTGCAGACAGCAAACCAAGCCAACGAAGTGTCCTCATGACCCGTCTCCCCTAAAGTTGCATAGCTCAAGCGGATTGAGGTGTTGTTGAACGGAATGTCAGCACCGTCACAAATGCGGCAAGCAGCAGCACGGCTGCGCTCACGACGAAAGTGCTCTGGTAGCCGCGACTATCGAACAGCAGTCCGCCAACGGTGGAGCCCAGGGCGATGGCCAGTTGAATCACCGCCACCATCAAGCCACCTCCGGCCTCGGCATTTTTTGGTAAGGCCTGTGCGATCCAGCTCCACCAGCCCACAGGGGCCGCAGTTGCCAGCAACCCCCAAAATCCAAGCAGTGCGCCAACGACAACGACGGAGGTTCCAAAAGGGATCAGTGCCAAAGCAATCAACGCCATCAGCACCGGTATGACTATCAATGTCCGGAATAGACCGCGTCTTATGAAAAGGCCGATGATCAAAGTCCCGATAAAGCCCGCTATACCGATCACCAGCAGGACTAGCGACAGCGTGGATACGTCGACGCGCGTCACCGTTTCGAGGAAAGGCCGCAGGTAGGTAAACAGGGCGAACTGCCCCATGAAGAAGGCGCCGCATCCGGCCATGCCGAGCGCAACGGAACGGTTCCTGAGCAACTTCAAGACGTTGCCGGTTCCCGGTGTGCGCGGCTCTACCTTCATGGTTGGCAGGCTGATCCACAGCCAGATGAACGCAACCGCCGCTATTGGCACGAGGCAAAAGAAAGCGCCGCGCCAACCGATGATCGAGCCCAGATAGCTGCCCAGCGGGGCGGCGATTACGGTAGCCAATGCATTGCCACCGTTGAAGATGGCCAAGGCCTTGGGCACCTGCGTGGCAGACACCAGCCGCATGGCCGTCGCAGCGGACATCGACCAAAAACCTCCGATGACCACACCGATAAGCGCACGACCGACCATGTACGTAAGATAATTGGGTGCCAGCCCGACAATCGCGCCGGAGACAGCCATCAGCCCAGCAAGTGCCAGCAAGAGTGTCTTGCGGTTGAGGGTTCCGGCTATCCAAGAGATCGACAGGCTGGTCAGCACAGCGAATGCCCCGGAGATCGCAATGCCTTGACCTGCCATCCCTTCTGTAACATGAAGATCAACGGCCATCGGCGTCAGCAGGCTGACAGGCATGAACTCCGAAGCGATCAGCGCGAATACACAAAGCGTCATTGCAAAGACGCCGCTCCAGCAAGCAGGAACATCGTTTGTTGAGGAAATAGTGCCCATCGGGGCCTCAGGTACATTCGTATTCATGCCGGCAATGGTGACGAATGAACACTCGGGCGACTAGCTAATGAATGCTTAACATGGTTATAAGTACAGCTAATCAATAGACTAAATAGACGGTTGCACAATGGCCAGAAGGAATCTCAACGATTTGCTGTCTTTCGTGACAGTAGCGCGAGAAGGCAGCTTTACGCGCGCAGCTGGAGTACTGGGCGTTACGCAGTCTGCAATAAGTCAGGCCATCACCGGTCTGGAAGCACGTCTGCAAATCAGATTATTGACGCGCACCACGCGTAGCGTTTCGCCGACAGTAGCGGGGGAGCGACTGCTGCAAGCGATCGGCCATCGCTTCGATGAAATCGAAGCGGAACTTGATGTCTTAACGGAAATGCGCGACAAGCCAGCCGGCACGGTACGCATTACCTGCGGTGATCACGTTCTGCGGACAACGTTGCTGCCCAAGCTCACTGCATTGCTACACGAATACCCGGATATCAAGGTCGAATTCGACGTCAATTACGGATTCAGAGACATCGTAGCGGATCGTTTTGATGCGGGTGTGCGCCTGGGTGACACCATCGACAAAGACATGATCGCAGTCCGAATTGGGCCGCCGTTACGTATGGCCGCTGTTGCCTCCCCAACATACTTTGCCGCTCATGCCATTCCCAAAAGTCCGCGTGACCTTATGAGCCATATCTGTATCAACCAGCGGATGCAGACATCGGGTGGACTCTATGTATGGGACTTTGAACGGCGCGGAAAACAATTGAACGTACGAGTAGATGGCCAGCTCATTTTCAACACGTCGACCCACATTGTGGATGCTGCACTGGCCGGGCTGGGCATTGCCTACCTTCCGGAAGAGGAGTTTGAACCTCATCTCCAGGAAGGCCGGCTGGTGCGGATGCTGGAAGATTGGTGCCCACCATTTTCTGGATACTATTTGTACTACCCTAACCGTCGGCAGCCCTCTCCGGCGTTTTCGCTAGTTGCCAACGCGCTGCGCGAAGCAATCTAGATAACGCGATTTACTGATTCAGATTATCTTTGCCACAAGCAAATTCGCGCCATCCCCTACGCTTCGTAGTAGATAGTAATCGGCAGAACATAGATCGCGATGTATGAAACGACTAGCATTTGAATCGCTAGACCCATATAGCTTGAACATAGCCTGTTATTCCTAAAATCTAGTACAAAGCAATTTTATAGTGCGTTTTAATCTATTCGGATTTTCTGAATTGATTGGAGCACTTGTCTTTGAAAACTACGGCGCTTTTACCTTTTGGCTTTGCGTTACTGGCTACATTCTCGACGGCTTTCGCGGGCGCCACGCTGGATCGCGTAACCAGCAGCGGGGAGCTGAGCGGCGTACTGATGGAAAGCTATCCGCCATTCTCCTTTCTCAATGAACAGAACCAACTGGACGGGTTTGATGTGGATGTCGCCAAGGCCGTTGCGCAACGGCTAGGGGTGAAGCTGAAGCTACAAACACCGTCCTGGGATGTCATCGCAGCCGGACACTGGAACGGACGATATGACATCTGCGTCTGCTCGATGACCCCGAGTAAGGCGCGGGCCGAAGTGTTCGACTTCCCGGTGGAGTATTACCAGTCACCGGCTGTGATCGTGATAAACGCCAAAGACAAGGGCATTGTCACTGGCAAGGATCTTTCAGGTAAAAAAGTCGGTGTGATCAGTGCGTCGACCTATGAAGCCTATTTGAACAAGGATCTGGTGATTGAGGGCGCCGAGGACAAGCCGTTGAGCTATCCATTCGAAAGCGTCCAGGTCGCGCCATACGACAACGAAACGGTGGCCTTCCAGGATCTGGCCTTGGGCACGGGCGTGCGCCTGGATGCCATGGTCACCAACCTCATCACTGCTCGTGAACGCATCGCACAGGATCCTCGCTTTAAAATTGCGGGCGACACGCTGTATGCAGAACCTAACGTGGTGGCGATTGAAAAGGGCGATCCGCAATGGAATGCCAAAGTCACTGAGGTCGTCACCCAGCTCAAGGCCGACGGCACATTAAGCAAGATTTCACAGAAGTGGATCGGTGCCGATATCAGCCAATGACAGCCCTCAATCCACACCCCGCCAAGGCGGCTGTCGCCTCCGAAACCGAGGAGCCTCGTTTAAGCCAGCTACTTGGTTTTCGCACTCGTTTGTATTTGACCTGGGCAGCGCTGTTCGGCTTGTGCGTTATGTTTTTCATGAGCTTCGACCTGAAGTTCTCGATCATTCTGCAGAAGTTGCCCAACCTGGTCGGCGTACATTTGGGGCCTGACGGTTTTTTGCAAGGCGCCGCGCTGACGCTGTTTTTGTGCTTCTGCTCGATCTGGCTTTCGTTGCTCCTTGGCTTCGTGACGGCGCTGGCTCGCCTGTCTCGCAGTGCGGTGGCTTTCGGTATTGCCAGTTTCTATGCGTCTTTTTTTCGCGGTACTCCGCTGCTGATCCAGATCCTGCTGATCTACCTGGGGTTGCCGCAGTTGGGTGTTGTTCCAGGCGCCATCAGCGCCGGGATCATTGCGCTCTCGCTCAATTATGGTGCCTACCTCAGCGAGATTTTTCGTGCCGGCATCATGGCTGTGGCACCTGGACAGCGCGAAGCGGCGATGGCCTTGGGGCTGAGACCGGCGGCAATGTTCCTGCACATCGTCCTGCCGCAAGCCATGCGCACGATTATTCCCCCGACAACCAGTCAGTTCATTTCAATGCTCAAGGACTCATCGTTGATATCGGTGATGGGCGTCTGGGAGGTGATGTTCCTGGCGCAGTCGTACGGTCGCTCGTCCTACCGCTACATCGAAATGCTCACCACCGCAGCCGTGATCTATTGGCTCCTGTCCATTGGACTGGAGTTGATACAGAACCGTCTTGAACGCCACTACGGCAAAGGTTTCAAGAATCAGCGGTGACCCGCCAAATTCAATGATTTGTACAGGTACCAAGATGTCCGATCCAAAACCCCTGTTGTTTGCGCTGTATGAACAAGCGAGCGTTGGCTGTGGCGGCGCGCCAAGTCTCTGGACGCACCCAGCTGATGAGCGACTGTCCATCAACTCTCTGGGCTACTGGTCTAACCTGGCACGTGTCGCCGACCAGGCTAATCTCGATATGTTGTTTTTTGGTGATGTGCTGGGCTTCTACGATGTGTTTGGCGGAAATGCCGACGCGGCCATGAAGTGGGCGGTGGAAGCACCTGCCAACGATCCGTTGATGATCATCCCGGCATTGGCCGCCGTGACGGAAAACCTGGCCTTCGGTGTCACTGTTACCACCAGTTATGAGCATCCTTTCACCCATGCCCGGCGCTTCAGCACGCTGGATCACCTGACCAATGGCCGGGTCGGTTGGAACATCGTCACCTCCTACCTGAACAGTGCCGCTCGCAACTTCGGCCTTGAGCAGATGATCAAGCACGATGATCGTTATGAACGCGCCGAGGAGTTTCTCGATGTCGTTTACAAACTTTGGGAAGGCAGTTGGGCAAACGATGCTGTGGTTGCCGACAAGTCTCGCCTGGTCTATGCCAAGGGCGATCGCGTGCGACCGATCGATCATGTTGGCGAACATTACAGGGTGGCCGGGCCGCATTTGACGTCGCCGTCACCGCAACGCACACCCTTGCTGATCCAGGCCGGCTGGTCAGGCCGTGGTCGTGAGTTTGCGGCGAAGCACGCCGAACTGATTTTTATCGCCAAGTCCAACCCGCTGGAAATTCGCCAGGGATTGGAAGATATATGGACACAGGCCAGGGCACGGGGTCGTCACGCTGAGGATGTGAAATCACTGACAGTACTTAGGATCGTCACCGCCAAGACCGAGATCGAAGCCCAACGCAAATATGATGAACTGCAAAGCAATTACCACTTGCAGGCGCAACTGGTCAGTTATGCCGGCGATACCGGTATCGACATCAGCCGCTACGCAGACGGCGACGCGTTGTCGACTCACACCGAAGGTATGACCTCCTATGTGATGCGTCCCGATGGCAGTGGCAAGCCCTTGACCGCCGGCGATGTCAAACAGCGCTTTGCCAATGTCACCCGGGGCAGTGATCTGATTCTGGTGGGCACGCCGCAGCAGGTGGCCGATCGCATCGAAGAGCATGCACGGATCTCCGCCACCAGCGGCTACATGCTCAACCCGCTGATTAGCCCAGGTAGTCTTGAGGACTTCGTTGAGTTGGTCATTCCTGAACTGCAAAAACGAGGCTTGTACCGCACCCAGCCACAGAGCGGTACTTTCCGTTCGCGGTTACGGGACGATGGCGCTAACCATTTACCGGATTCTGCTTACGGCGCCTCATTCCGCTTTGATTAAAGCTTTTAGGGTGGAGTTGCCTTTACGCACTATGTGTCCATGCTCGGCGAGTGTTGGCCTCCGCGATCGTCGAGTTCTGGCTAACCAAGTGATTTTGGTTTGAGTACAAAAGGGCCCTTCGAGGGCCCGTTTTTTGGGGGCGGCAGGCATGCGCGTTTCGCGAAGCGCAACCAGCGTGGCTATGTTTCCTCGCTGGTGACCTAGAGGTCACACTCGGCAATACGTGCATTTCTGGCCAAAAGAGGGTCGCAGGAACCTCAATGCTGATCAACGTCTCCAGGTAAAGACCCACTCTGACCGGCCCTGCGCAGTATCAATACCGTCACCTCATAAACAAGCACGGTTTTTCCCGCCGTCGTAGCAACGTCGACTTTGAACACAACCCACCCTCGTTCATGGTTTCCTGCATGGATGAGTGATCGAACAACTTGAGCTGACAGTTTGAGAATATCTCCAGGTACTACTGGAGCAACCATCCGAAAACCATCGATCTTCCCACCCGCAACGACATTTGTTTGGAGCAGTAAGGCATCACACATCAAACGTTGCGAGAAACCGAAGGTTTGTACCCCACTGGCGCAGTGCACCCCAAGCGGACTGGAATGGGCAAGGTCGGGATCAATATGTATATCGAGAGGATCGTACTCGGCAGCAAAGGCGATAATTTGTTCCGTTGTGATAGGAGCAGATTGCTTGGATGTCCAAGTTCTACCTAGGGGGAAGTCTTCCCAAAACAGCTCTTTCTCTGCCACGGTATCTCCTCGATTTTGTAGCGTTAAACTCGCGACACCGCCGCTAAAAACTTAGCTATGCGCTTCTCCACAAATGCTTGAATCGCTTCTTTCTGGTCTGGCGTTGTGTTGATCGCATTCAGCTTCTGGGCGGTGAAGCGTGTTCAAGCCATCCCGTCCACTTGCTCAACTATTAAGATCTGGTAGTTCGCAAGCAGACTCTTCGTGCAAAAAAATATGAGAGGCTCGGCAGGAGCCTTATTACCGTCGGACAACGCTACTCTATGAGAGGAGCTCGATAGCAATCGCGGTCGCCTCGCCGCCACCAATGCACACAGAAGCGATGCCACGCTTAAGCCTGTTCTGCCTCAAGGCATTTACTAACGTAACAACCACGCGCGCACCTGACGCGCCAATCGGGTGCCCCAAAGCGCATGCCCCGCCGTGGACGTTTAATTGCTCATGTCCGACGTTCAAGTCTCGGATAACAACCATGGGAACTACGGCAAAGGCCTCATTGATCTCAAAGAGATCAACATCCTTTATTGACCAGTTGGTTCGCTCGAGCAAGCGTTTAATCGCACCGACCGGAGCGGTGGCAAAGAGGCCGGGGGCGTGCGCGTAGGATGAGTGACCTGCTATCCGGGCCAACGGTGTAAGGCCTCTACGCTCGGCTTCAGACAAGCGCATCAGTACGAGGGCAGCCGAGCCATCCGAAATAGAACTGGAGTTCGCCGCAGTCACCGTCCCGCCTTCGCGAAACGCAGGTTTCAACGTAGGAATTTTGTCGATCCGGGCCTTACCTGGCTGTTCATCGCTTTCAATCGAAACCGTCTCACGGCCAGACGAAGCCAGCACAGGGACAATCTCGTCTTGGAAACGCCCTTCGGTGATTGCCTTCTGAGCACGGGTCAGCGAGCTGATCGCAAACTCATCCTGCTGGTCTCGAGTAAATCCATAACTCTGAGCACAGTCTTCGGCGTATGTGCCCATGAGCCGGCCTTTCTCGTAGGCATCCTCCAACCCATCGAGAAACATATGATCAATGATCTTGCTGTGGCCCATTCGATAGCCTGAGCGAGCTCGCTCCAACAGGTAGGGAGCGTTTGACATGCTTTCCATACCTCCAGCAATCACCACCTCCGCGCTCCCCGCATGGAGAAGGTCGTGGCCGAACATCAGCGCTTTCATGCCAGAGCCGCACATCTTGTTGACTGTTGAGCACACAACTTGCTCCGGAAGATTCGCCAACAGCGCGGCTTGGCGAGCCGGAGCCTGGCCTTGCCCAGCTTGTAGCACGCATCCCATGATGACCTCGCCAATGTCACTGGGCTGCAGGCTGGCTCGTTCCACGGCGGCACGAATTGCAACCGCACCCAGCTGCGCAGCGGTGACTTCCTTGAAATTCCCAAGAAAGCCTCCTAACGGAGTTCGGACAGCACTGACAATGACGATAGGGTCGGTATGGCTCATAACTGAATCCTCTGTTTCATGTTGGGGGGCTTGTGCCCGATCAAAGACTTTTAGCTCGATCTATTTCGCGGCCATTCTCAAAGCACCATCCAAACGAATCACCTCACCATTGAGCATGGAGTTTTCGATGATGTGCGCTGCCAACGCTGCTTACTCGGAAGGCCGTCCCAGCCGTGGAGGGAACGGCACATTGGCGGCCAATGATGCCTGCACGTCCTGAGGCATACCCGCCATCATCGGGGTCTCAAATATTCCGGGTGCAATGCACATAACACGGATGCCTGAACGAGCCAGGTCGCGTGCCAATGGCAATGTCATGGCAGCAACTCCACCTTTGGACGCGGCGTAAGCAGCTTGGCCAGTCTGACCGTCAAAAGCTGCAACAGAGGCCGTATTTATGACTACACCGCGCTCACCTTCTTCATTTGGCTCTCCTCCCGCCATAGCCTCAGCAGCAAGGCGAATCACGTTGAAGCTACCGATCAAATTGATTTCGATAGTCCGGCGAAAACTCTCAAGCCCATGTGCGCCATTACGGCCTAAAATCCGTTCGGCTGGTGCAACACCCGCGCAGTTGATCACCCCATGCAACGCGCCAAAGACACTGACTGCAGAGGCGAT
>NZ_FYDY01000010.1:0-22351 GCF_900187435.1 Pseudomonas sp. Irchel s3b5 | reverse complement strand
GATTTCGATAGTCCGGCGAAAACTCTCAAGCCCATGTGCGCCATTACGGCCTAAAATCCGTTCGGCTGGTGCAACACCCGCGCAGTTGATCACCCCATGCAACGCGCCAAAGACACTGACTGCAGAGGCGATTGCTGCGCGGCAATCAATTTCACTGGTGATGTCGGCTCGCACGAAAATCGCACGTTTTCCTAGCTCGTCAGCGAGGGCTGCACCAGCGGCTTCGTTCACATCAACCAGCACCACATTTGCACCTCGGCCCACCAACTCACGCGCCGAAGCCAGCCCGAGTCCAGAACCTGCTCCAGTAATTAGGAAGACTGAGTTTTCAATGCGCATGAAGTTTCCTCATGAAATTGGTTTTGCCGAATAAGCGGACAATTGGCATACAAAAGGCCCGCAGACCAAATTGTTGGCGGCCGCCGGTTTTAACTTAAGTTGTAATCAACGCTGTAAATTCTAAAAAAGTACATCCGCGAGGCTACACACGCTGTCCGGTACAGGGCGCGCCGGGGCCGAGCTATGGCTTGGCTATGTTCACTTTCGACATTGGAATGCCTATTTATTCTCTAGCTGGATCTCACGTAAAAAATGCCAGGCCTCTCTTTCGATCAGCTCTGGCAAAAGTGGAGCAAGCATTAGTGGATGTAAGTTTTAGAAGTTAAATGTATAACGCACGATAAACCGGTTTTCATTAGCACTGTCGGCGTAGGTGGAGCGGTTTGTTGAATTGCGCCACTGTACCGAGAGACCTTTGATCGGGCCGCTCTGAAGAACATAGGTGAGGTCGGTCATGCGTTCCCATTCCTTTCCGTCTTCGCCCTCTAAGCGCAGACCTGCTGCTTGGCGAGTTGTAAGCAAGGTAGGATCGACATCCTCACCTTTCGCATATTTTACTCCCAGTGTTAGCCCTGGAATGCCTAAAGCGACGAAGTTGTAGTCGTAGCGTGCAAACCAAACTTGTTCTTGCGGAGCGGTAAACGTACTGACCAATGACTCAGCGAAGAGGTAGCTATCTGCACCATTGACCATGGCAAAGGAAGTGCCTCCCCATGCTTTTTGATAACCCCCGCCGATCGTATGACCACCCAGGTTATAAGCAAAGTAGCTGCTGAGAGTGCGGTTATCGACTTCACCTATTCCCTTGTCACCGGTTTCTTTTGCATCGAAATAGCGAATATCGGTAATAAGCGCACCCGTCGATAATGGCTGATTAAGTTTCAAGCCGAAGTAGTTTGTGCGATAAAGGTCTTCCAAATCCGCAATATGATAGCTCACTGCGAGGGTTGGTAGCACCTTGTAGTCAAGTGCGAGGTAGTTGAAGTGATCGGCTTCAACCGCCCGGTAACCGAACGCGGTAAGAGATTGAAAATCAGTGGAGTTGCGTTGCTTCACCGCATTGATGCTATAGGCCGAAATCGTCAAGGGATCAAGGTCGCTGGATACCAGTGATCCCCCCCTGAACACCTGTGGCAGGAGGCGACTGTTATTGCTCCACAGCAATGGCATGAGGGGGCTGATGCCGCCTACCCGCAGTTCGCTTTTTCCCATACGAGCCTTGGCTGTAAGCATGATCTTGCTGTATTCATCTTCTACATTGCGTTCGGAGTCGTACGCGAGAATTCCGGAGCCGGTGCGATCTGGGCTGGAATCCAGCTTGATACCCAGCAGGCCTTGCGCGTCAACACCGAAGCCAACTGTCCCTTCAGTGAAGCCAGACTGTAAGTTGAGAATGAAACCTTGTCCCCATTCATCTCGCTTCGATTGGGTGGCGCCATCGTTACGAAAGTCACGATTATAATAAAAGTTACGTAGCTCCAAACTTCCTTTTGCATCCTTCAAAAAATCGGCCGAGGCGAATGGAGTTGGGAGTGAAACAGCTAAAGCTATTGTTAGTTTTGTTGCTTTTTTCAGCATGACAAACACCATTTGTTTTTGTTATATGCGCAGTAACTTGCCGCTTGTGGAGGGCGGAGACCATATATCGCCTTCGCCCAAGCCCGGCTCGCCAGGGCCGAGGCGAGGCGGAAGCAGCAATCGCTCTTCAAGTAAAATCGAGTGGAGTCAGCCAAGCTTCACTCAGCTGAGAACGCCAAAGATTTCTTTGCTCGAGTGGAATCAGCACAAGACTGGTTGATCAATGTCACCGCCACTGCACCGATCAATCCGGCCAAGCCAATGGCCATGAAGTTGTGCTCAAGTGGCAGGTTCATTGACACCAGCCAGCCGATCAGCACGGGCGCAACGATCGCCCCGATGCGTCCGACACCTGACGCAAATCCGACACCCGCCGAGCGTATCGTGGAGGGGTAGAAGTCACCTGCATAGGCATAGGCCAGCAACTGCGTACCCAGTGTGGATGCCCCAACAACGAAGACGACTGCGTACAACAGAGAGACATCGCGTGTATAGCCCATGAGGGTCAGAGCAATGGCTCCGACAATGTAGAAGCTGACCAGAACGTATTTGATGTTGAGCTTATCGGCCAGCCAGCCACCACCTAGTCCTCCAGCGATCGCACCGAGGTTGAATACGATAACGAAATTGAGTGCTGAGCCCAGGCTGAAGCCAGCCATCGCCATGAGTTTGGTTAACCAGGAGTTGAGCGCGTAAACCATGAACAGACCGGTCATGAACGCTGTCCAAATCATCACAGTGCTGAAGCCACGGCCATCCTTGAATAGATTGCGTACTGGAGCGTCCAGCTCAGCCAGAATCGCTAGGTTGCCGGTCATCTCAGTTTGGCTGGTGATATTCAATGTTGGCTCAATACGCAGCGCAACCTTGCGCAGCTCATCTTGACGGCCTTCCTTCAGCATGTAACCGATGGAATCAGGCATGGTTTTCAGGATGAAGGGGATCAGCAGCACCGGTAGTGCGGCAACGTAGAACACCCACTGCCAACCATGGCTTTCAATTAACTGCTTGGACGTAATGGCAACCAAAATGCCGCCTACCGAGTAGCCAGCAAACACCAGAGTGACCAGGCGAGTACGGAGTTTCAAAGGGGCGAACTCACTCATTTGAGCAGTACACACAGGCAATACGCCGCCAATACCCAAGCCGGCGATGAAGCGCATGATGCTGAAACTGACAGGGTCGTTGGTGAAGCCCGCACCGGCTGTGAAAAGGCTGAACAGTGCGACGCACATAGCAACCATTTTCGGACGGCCGATACGGTCGGCAAGTGTTCCAAGGAAGATCGCTCCAAGCATCGTGCCGAATAGGGCGGAACCCGCCATAATTCCTGCGCTAGTGGGGGCAATCTGCATATCTTGCATAATAGCGGGAAGGGCCGCACCGACGATGGCAAGGTCGTAACCATCGATCACAAGAATTAGCATGCACCAAAAAAGTATGAGTCGGTGAAAGCGGTTGAACTTTGAATCGCTGGCGAGCGCGTACACGTTAACTTTCTGCATATTATGTATCCTTCAGTGTTGTTGTATTTATGAAGTGCACATCGATTTTGGCGTGTGATATAGGCCACTTCGTGAGAAGAGCCTCCGAGACTGGCAGTCTGCTGTAAGAAAATTTTGCATTCTTTTCACAGTGCAGCTTGGAATTAGTAAGCTGCTGTCTGTATGCGTAGTGTATTAAGATGCCCTGTTCCATAAGCATCTAAATAGTGTTTCAAGATCGTCAAGTACATAAATGATGAATCATCAAGTCTGTCGAGTAGTGAGCTTAGAACTTTCGCGCATTTCTGACTCTTAATCATCAAGCTTGCTGCTTAGCAATCTCCTGGTTACGCAGGATGAAACGTTGTAGCTTGCCGCTAGGTGTTTTCGGCAATTCGTTGACGAACTCGATTTCCCGGGGGTAGGCATGAGCCGCGAGGCGCTGGCGGACATGTAGCCGCAATGTTTCGGCTAGTTCTGGGCTTGGTAGATATTGCTTGTTTAGCACCACGAAGGCCTTAATCAACTCTGTACGCTGCGGGTCGGGTTTTCCGATTACGGCTGACTCAATTACGGCAGGATGCTCCACCAGCGCGCTTTCAACATCAAACGGCCCTACCCGATAGCCGGAAGTAGTGATCACGTCATCATTACGGCCTACGAAGCTAATGCTGCCATCGTCGTTGAGTTCTGCTGTATCGCCGCTCAAGTAGTAACGCCCCACGAAGGCCTTGGTTGGCATGCCGAAGTAACCACTGAACCAATACTGCGGCGAGCGCTCGCGATCGACTGCCAACGTACCAGGCTGGCCGGGCGGTAACTCCTGATGCTGGTCATCAAGCACTACAATTCGGTGGCCAGGAATGGCGTAGCCAGCAGAGCCTTCACGCACAGTGTGGCTTAGGCCGTGATGGTTGCTAAGCACCATGCCTAGCTCGGTCTGCCCATAGTGGTCGTGGATGACTACACCTAAGTTCTCGGCAAACCAGCGGATAACTTGGGGATTGAGTGGCTCACCGGCGCTGCTAACCACGCGCAATCGATCTCGGATGCTATCTGCGAATTGCATACCCGAGGAGATAAGTAACCTGAAGGCCGTCGGCGAGCCGGCGAGGTTAGTGATTGCATATTTGTTGATTACCGAGCAGGTGCTTTCGACTGAAAACGGGCCATCGTAAAACAGTGTCGAGTGACCCAAAGCCAGTGGCGCGGTGACCGCATAATAAAGGCCATATGCCCAGCCTGGATCGGCGAGGTTCCAAAAGCGATCGTCCTCTCGCAGCTCTACTGCATCGCGTATGTAACCTTTGAAAGCCAAAATGGCCCGCAATGGTACTTCCAGTGGCTTGGCTGGCCCGGTGGTACCGGAAGTGCACATGAGTAGGAACGGGGCTTCGCCGTCCTGAAGCAACGGCTCGCAGTCGTTGCTCTGGCGCTGCAGGGTACTCCAAAAATCATAATCGCCGATGCATTGTGGATCAGCGCCAACAGTGATCACGGTCGGGCAGCCAATGACGTCGTCTAGTTTGGATCGGTTGCGGGTGTCTGTGACAACCCATCGTGCGCTAGAACACTCCAGTCGTTGCTCGATCGCCTTCGGCCCGAACGCGGTGAACAGCGGTTGGTAGACTGCCCCAACCCTCCAAGTTCCAAGGATAGTGATCAAGAGCTCTGTTGACGCCGGCGCCGAATTGACCCACGAGCTGAAGCAAGATTGACCCACCTATAAATCTGTAAAAATCTCGCGTAGGCAATTGGTTCGAGAGGAACAGACTGGGTCAGTGACATCTCGGCAATTGGCTCAATTCGACGTTGGCTCCAACATAGAGGGCATAGGTCACGGCGCTGGCGAATACCCAGAGCGAGCCTAGGATCACTTGGCTGCCCGTGTCCGAGACGCTTACGTCATGGACGAAGGCGATGCCCAGGCCGAAATAGCAGATGCCCATGCATGCCAAGGTGCGCAATGTCGGCCGTTCACGGAGAGCGATGGCCTGGAAGATCAGCACCAAAGTTGGGTAGATGAACAAGATCAGCCGCTCCAGTCCGGCGCTTATGTGCTGCAGGCCGTAGAAGTCAAAAAGGCTGGCCAAGTAGAAACCGAATAGTCCGAGCAGTAATATGCGCACGCAATTGCCCAAGGTCAGCGGCGCGCAGGCCTGCCGGCGACTGAACCAGACCAGCCAGACGAACAGCGGCAATGAAAGTCCCATGCGCAAGGCAAGTAGGGTGAGCGCATCCACTTGGCCGGCAGCATAGGAGAGTTTGACGAGGATCGCGTTAAAGCTGAATCCTAACGCCGAAAGCACAGCGAACAAGCTACCGTTCTGAATATAGCGCTGGATAAGTGCGTGCAAGGCATTCATAGAGGTACGCAATAGAATAGAAGGGCCTTTTTCTGAACAGAGCCCTAGGGCAGTCGCAGGCTTCATTGACTGCCACATAACGTCACATTCGCCGCTGATTATTGGCAAATTTACAACAAGAGACGCTTGCCTCAATGTCAGCGGAAAACATAACGGTGACTGTTTTTTAAAGTTCTTTTTTAGTCTTGATTAAGCGTCCCATAAGAGAGGAATTTGGTTGCCGTTTTACTTTTTACTTGATTGCTCTCTGATCTGAGTCAAGCTCAGTCGTGGTGTCAGGGCTTCAGGGTCGATCCGGACTTCAATCAGGGAGGGGCCATAGCTTCCCAGGCAGCGTTCGAACGCAGGTGCGAACTCGCAAGTATTGCTGACTACTTCGCCATGGAGCCCATAGGCCTGGGCTAGTGCTGCGAAATCCGGGTTATGCAAGTCAGTTCCCGAGACCCGTCCTGGGTAGTTGCGCTCCTGGTGCATTCTGATTGTTCCGTACATCCCATTGTTGATAACAACGAAAATCACATTGGCGCCGTACTGCGCAGCAGTCGCTATTTCTTGACCATTCATCAAGAAACAACCATCACCAGAGAACGAAACAACCACTCTATCTGGGCACGTCAGTTTGGCCGCCACCGCAGCAGGGACACCGTATCCCATTGAGCCGTTTGTAGGGCCTAGCTGGGTACGGTATTGGCGGAACTGATAGAAGCGTTGAAGCCAGACGGCATAGTTTCCAGCACCATTCGTTAGGATCGCGTCGTCCGGAAGTCTATGATTCAACCAATCAATGATTTCGGCCATTTGGACTGTGCCAGGGGAGGGCGTTCGCTGCAGATTTTGCTGATAGTAGCTGTTCAGCGTACGCGTCCATTCGCACTTTCTTTGGGGGTTAGCTGCTGGGAGTTTTGCTGCTAATTTAGCAAAGGTCGACATGCTGCTGTTTATCGCCAACGTAGGCTGGTAAACCCGTCCAAGCTCCTCAATACCTTGGTGAATATGAATCAAGGTTTGCTTGGGTACCGGGATCTCCAAAGCAGCATATCCACCTGTCGAAACCTCGCCCATTCGAGATCCGACTACGAGTAAAAGGTCAGCGTCTCTGACCGCAGACGACAGCTGAGCTGAGGCAGCGAATCCAAGATCTCCCACATAGCTGGGGTGTCGATTATCGAAAAGGTCTTGGCAGCGAAAGGAAGCTGCAACCGGGATGTCTTGCTGTTCAGCGAAGAGCCGAATGTCGTGAACTGATTCTGCATTCCAGCCGCTGCCACCCAGCACCATCAATGGTCGCTCTGATTGCTCAAGTAGTTGTTGCATCGAGGCCAATTGCTCGGCTGCCGGTGTCATCAAGACACGTTTGAAAGGCCCGGCATCAGTGACCTCCGCCATTTCAGTTAACATGTCCTCTGGTAGAGCGACCACGACGGGCCCAGGCCTGCCATTTACCGCTCGGTGGAACGCTTGGCTTATCAGCTCTGGAATTCGACTTGTATCGTCTATTTGGACGATCCATTTTGCCAAGGGGCCAAACATCTGGCGAAAATCAATCTCCTGAAACGCTTCACGGTACTGTTGATCACGAGCTACCTGGCCAATGAACAAAATCATAGGCGAAGAGTCTTGGAACGCTGTGTGGACGCCGACAGAGGCATTTGTAGCCCCCGGGCCTCTGGTGACGAAGCATATGCCGGGCTCACCAGTGAGTTTGCCATAGGCTTCTGCCATATAAGCCGCCCCACCTTCTTGACGGCATACGATCAGGTCGATTTCGTTCTGCGCGTCATGCAAGGCATCGAGAACCGCGAGGTAGCTTTCTCCTGGAACACAGAAAGCTTTCTTGACTCCATGGATGCGCAGGGCATCCACCAAGATTTGACCTCCGCTACGACGAGAAATGGTTTTATTCATTGTTATCTCCTGAGTCGAATGGTGCGGTGTGAAAAGGTGGGCAGGTCACTTTCTGGCAGCTACTGATTTGTTCGATTAGAAGATCAACGGCAATCCAAGGTTTGCCGTTGTTGAATCGAATCTAGACGAGAGGAGGAACTGCCAGAAGGGTTGAGCATTCCAGCAAAGAGCGGCGTTGAGTGTCAGCATAGAGTTTGAGCTCGTTGGTGACCTTCTGACCCAGTGCCTTTTCGAACTCGTCTTGATTAGAGCTGCCTGCATAATGGGCTTGTGAGTCATCACCGAGATTCGACTGAAAGATTCCCGCAGCACTTACTGGCAAGAAGTCTTCGTAGACAAGGGGTTCATACTGAATGTAACCCTGTGCGATAAGGTCTTGGCGAGAGCTTGGGCGGTAGCTGTTGCTCCTCGATGCGATGCCTTCTTGCGTTGGAAAATAGCGGAAGTAGGCCAGCCCTTTATCGTGCAGCTCAGCGTACGTGTCTGGAAATTCCTCGAAGTGTTTTTCCAAAAGCTGGGTGTATTTTTCAGCATTGGATTCGGATGGGAACTCCCCCAACTCTGCTCGCGCGGCGTTCAGAAGCTTGTCGTACAGCGCACGGCCTTTTGGCGTGAGTGCTGCACCACGCTGTTCGATCTCCCCAAAACGAGCTGTGTGGCTACCTTTTGCACTGTTGTTCTGGTCAGTGAAGGCTACTGTTTCCTGTAGAGCCTTAAAGCTGGTTTGGCGGAGCAGGATTGGGCATTTTCGGCGTGGCGGCCCTTCAATAACAGCCTTCGGTGTAATACCTTTTTGCGGCATTCCATCCTGGATCATGTCTATGTCCAGAGTCCGAGGGGTGAGGTGGTTGATATGCGGGCCTTTGAAAGCGACAACGTCAGCGATGAGCCTGTGTTGATCATGCAGTCGCTGATATTCTTTTGCCGTTACTGTGGCGTCGTGATGCCAGCGGAACGTCTCTAACGCCTCTTGAATGAAGTCCCTGGCATCCTTTGGATCAAGGCCTCCATTGGATTCAAATTTCTCGATCAGGGCCAAGGCGTTCGGAGTGAAAATTTGACGCTGATCCAGAATCACCTGAACCAGTTTTCGCAGATATTCGTTCTCAATCAAATCCAGACGGAGTAACGACGTGAATACTCGGAACGGGCTGGATTGCAGTGAGTCTTCATGCACCGCACGAAATGCTGTTGAGTGTACTGGTACGCCCGCTGGCGTGAGGTCGTAGTAGCCGACGGGATGCATGCCCATTACTGCGAAAAGTCGTGCAATAGTTGCGAGCTCTTCAGGAGTGCCTACGCGAATGGCCCCATGACGCTCCATATCTAAACGCTCAATTTCTCCTGTCCGCTTCAGATAGTCTGAAATGGCATTGTTCGACTCCAACACTTTCTTGTTGGTTTCTGCAACAAGCTCCATGAGCGTTCCGTAGAGCGGTACCTCATCCTTGTACATCTCGGACATGGCACGGGAAAAGTGAGTGCGAATTTCGTCTGGATCGACGAAATCTGAAGTGTTCATCAAAGAACTCCTTGCAAGATATCTACGTGTGACGTGGGCGATCGATCTCAAAAAAATGAGTTCTGTGCCGTGAATTTTGAGCATCATCGTGTATGGGCACAAACGATGTTTGCTCAGAACTTCATTCCCTCAGCTATTGAAGTGGTGTGCCAAATATAAAGGCGCCCAAGTTTCTAGATCGCTGCGCGCTTTAGCCTCTTTGCTATAAGCACCACCATTCCTATTACTAATGGAATCAGCAGTGAAACGACTATTCTTGGGGCTATGGATACACCCAATGAGGATAGGGTTTCGCAAATTATTTTCAGTACGCTTATCAGGTAGTAGCTGATAGCAATAATTGAGAAGCCTTCAACCGCCTTCTGAATTCGTATCTGCGTCATTGCCCTCAAATCAAGAGCGGCAAGAATCTTAGAATTTTGCTCCTCGACTTCCACCTGTACGCGGGCTTGCAGAAGGTCACCGAGGTTGGCGACACTGGAGGTAATGCGTTCCAAACGTTTTTCAGTCGCTTCGCAATAGCGAACGCCTGGTCGAAAGCGGCGTTCGATAAACTTACCTACTTGCTGGTAGCCCTTTATGCTGTTTTCACGCAGTTCGGAGACGCGCTCAAAGACAATGAGTGAGTAAGCTTCCGTAGCACTGAAGCGCTGCCGAGTCTTTGCTGTACGGTTGGCAAGCTCTGCGGATAGAAGCGTAATTTCGTCCAAGAGAAGCCGTGCTGAACCGTTGCAAATCGATGAATTTTTTTGAGCAAGGGTCGCCAGGTTTCGTTCGAAAGTCTGCAACTCTACGCTTAATTCTTGCGCTAGGGGCAGTGTGAGCGAAGCAAGCATTCGGTAGGTTTCGATTTCAAGAAGACGCCGGATACTGCGCCCCAATCGAAACGCGTTCAGGTTGTTGTTTACAAGAAGAATGTGATTGAAACCGTTCGAGTCGAGACGGAAGTCACTCCAGATCGATGCGTCACCATTGTTGATGTTTGAGCTTGCAGGATCCTTAAATCCATATGATTGAGGCGTGCCTAACCAAGTGGCTGCATCCTCGACCAATATTTGGGTCGCATTGATTACCAATGATCTATTTTGAGTGATTATCTCTTCTAAAAACTTAGGGGCAGACGTCCATCCACTAAATGCGTCTATCCGTGGCACGACTAAAGTCATTGTCAGGAATTCGGTATGCCACTCCCATTTGAATGGCAAGCCGTTAATTCTCATTAGTTGATGCCGTGTAGAAATGTTCGACGTACTTGGCTCGCAATGTGATGAAAGCGCTTCGATAATATTATTAGCGGAGTTGCCGTCATCTAGTATTGCCAGGTGATAAATAATTGCGGGGCCATCAAAGTAAATCGATGGTCGCGCATGAAGTTCGTCGTGAAGGCGCTTTCGCAGGGGGTGCATTTAGGAGAACCCTCATCAAGCTGTTTTAGGATTTGATCTGGGCCAGCAGCGCTTGGATAGGATGGTTTATTTTTTCATCCCCAAATCGCTTCACTTGGCTGCGGCAAGAGTAACCATTGGCCAGGAGCTTTCCGCCGGCTTTGTATTTTTCTACGGCGGCTTTCCAAGACAGACCATATATTTCCTTGGATGTTTCGTAATTTCTCGACTCGTGACCGTAGGTGCCAGACATCCCGCAGCAACCTGTAGCAATGACTGTCAACTTTATACCGAACTTCTCGAATACGGTCTGCCAAAGGGCAGTACTTGCAGGTGTATTCGTTTTTTCGGTGCAATGGGCCAATAGTAGGTAGGGGGTCTGGGATATGGCACGGCTGTTTATCACCGGCGATCCGATCTCGAAAATTTTGGCCAGCCACTCCTGTGGCAGCAAGACCATGGGGCATGGGGTATCAGCCGATAGCTTCGAATACTCCTGGCGATATACGAGTGTCATCGCCGGATCCAGGCCTACCAACGGAATGCTAAATTTACTCAACTCGTTCAGCTTGGCTGAGCTTTTTCGAGCTGTTTTTTCGAACGCTCCCAAAAAGCCTAATACTTGAAGCGGTTTTCCGTTTGGGGAAAATGGAGCCAGGTAGATGTGGTAGCCGATCTTGGAGATCAGCTCGATCCAGTCTGATACCACTTGGGTCTCGAAATACCGGGTAAAGGCGTCCTGTACCAAAATGACGCTTCGTTTGCGCTCGCTTTCGGTCAGTGATTCCAACGTTTCCTGCGTAGCGACTTTGACTTTCGCTTTTCTGAGCACATCAGCCAAATTGATGTTGCTGAGCAACGGGCTGTCTACCATCCCTCCGTATTTTTTCAGGAAAAGGCTGACTGGCTTCGCACTCATGAGGGAGTTATAGAGCCAAGGCACTCTTGCAAAATACGGTATCGTGAATTCCAAAGATCCAATCAAGTAGTCTTTGAGCGGGCGGAAGTAGCGCGTGTGATAAAGCTCTAAAAAGCGAGACCTAAATTCAGGTACGTTCACCTTAATGGGGCATTGACCGGCACAAGATTTACAGGCCAAACATCCTGACATCGCGTCGAAAACCTGATGGGAAAAATCTTCTTCGATGCTTCGCGACGTAAAGCTCGTATTCACCTTTCTCAGCAGGCTGATCACGGCGTTTTCGTCTTTCGCACGCTGCGCAACTTTGAGAACGTCGATGCCAGCATTACCTTGTATTCTTAGCCATTCACGAATCAGCGATGCACGCCCTTTCGGTGAATGAACGCGTTCCCTCGTGGCTTTCCAAGAAGGGCACATCGCATCACTAGGGTCAAAGTTGTAGCACGCACCGTTTCCGTTGCAGTGCACGGCGCTTTCGTAGCTTTGCCAGACTCGCTCATCGATCTGACGGTCGTACTCGCCTCGCATAGGCACTTCGTCAATCTTTAGGAGTTGCTCATCGCTATTGAGTGGCGTCGCTATTTTCCCAGGATTGAGTTGATTATAAGGGTCGAAGGCAGCTTTCAACTGCTGCAGGACTGGGTAAAGCTTGCCAAAGAATTTGGGAGCGTATTCCGAGCGAACGCCTTTTCCATGTTCACCCCACAATAAACCGCCGTACTTGTGAGTCAGTTCCGCAACGCCATCAGAAACGGTTCGCACGAGAGAGGCTTGAATTGGGTCTTTCATATCTAGAGCGGGTCGGACATGGAGTACGCCAGCATCGACATGGCCGAACATTCCGTATTGCAGATTGTGCGAGTCTAGCAATTCCCGGAATTCAGTAATGAAGGCCGCCAGATTTTCTGGCGGTACTGCCGTGTCCTCTACAAATGGTTGAGGACGTATTTCGCCTTTCACGTTACCAAGCAGACCAACAGCACGCTTTCGCATTGAGTACACGCGAGAAATGGCTTGTGAGCCTTTGGCTAACGTATGGCCGATACGCTCAACGCTTTTGTCGGAGGATAAATGTGCAAGGAAGTCGTTAACGGTGGCTTCCAGGGCACAGGCGTCATCGCCGCTGAACTCGATGAGATTGATGCCCAAGGTTGGGCGGTTTGGATTGGGTGGAAAGTACTCAGCCACGTCGTGCCAAACAATGTCCTGCATTGCGAGGCCTAATACTTTGGAGTCCACCGTCTCAATTGATAGTGGCTTGAGGGCCATCAGAGCACGTGCGTCTCGCAAAGCTTCCATGAAGCTCGCGTACGACACATTGATGAGCGTTGAGTGTTTGGGAATAGGTAAAACGTTGAGTTTGGCTTCTACGACAAAGCCGAGCGACCCCTCAGAACCACATAAAATGTTGTTCAGATTGACCCGTCCACGCTCGTCGCGGATGTGTGCCAGGTCGTACCCAGTCAAGCAACGATTGAGCTTGGGAAACGTTTTATCGATAAGCTCCCGATGTTCCTTATGAATATCTGTGACGCACCGGTGTACTCGGCCAACGATGCCTGGAGCTGCACTGAAATGTTGGAGCTCAGCGCCATAGAGGGGCTTGCTGTCCAGCGCGTCGCCACCCCAAAGCATCGTCTTGAGCTCTAGGACATGATCTCTGGTTTTGCCATACGTGCAGCTACCTTGCCCGCTGGCATCAGTGTTGATCATGCCGCCGATAGTGGCCCGATTCGATGTTGAAAGCTCTGGTGCAAAGAACAAACCATGAGGTTTCAAGGCCGCGTTGAGCTGGTCTTTGACAACTCCAGCCTGTACACGAACCCAACGCTCTTCGACGTTGAGTTCCAGGATTTGATTGAGATGCTTCGAAAGGTCGACGATTAACCCGTGTGTTAAGGATTGCCCATTTGTGCCAGTACCACCGCCTCGCGGGGTAATAACGATTTGCCGAAATTCCTTCTGCGCAACAAGTCGAGTCAATAGATGGATGTCATGGACATCGCGGGGGAACAGCGCTGCTTGTGGCAAGCGCTGGTATATCGAGTTGTCGGTCGCGAGCACCGTACGGTTGGCGTAGTCAGGAGTTATTTCTCCCTTAAAACCTTGCGCATGGAGCGAGTCGAGGAAAGTACGATAGATCCTTGTGAGCTCTACCGGTGCAGCAATCTGGGCGATCATGTTTAGCGAATTCCAGCCAGGCAGCTCTCGAAAATATCGAGACCTTCGTTCAAGATTTCTGGTTCGGTAGTTAGCGGTGGGAGCAGTCGGATGATGTGGCGAGATTTTCCGCTGGGCATTAGAAGCAGACCGTTCTGTCTGGCGCTCTCTAATAGCTGTGCTAGTACCGACGTAGCTGGTTTTCCTTCAGGAGTTATCAGCTCGATACCTCTCATTGCCCCGACACCGGTCAATCTTCCGAGATAAGGAGAGATCTTCTTTTGCTTCCATGCGAGATACCGGCCGACGATTGGCTTTTCCTGATTTTCGCCCCAGGAAGAAAGGTTTGCGTCTGTCATCTCGTCCAGTGTGGCGAGCGCCGCTGCACATGCAATTGGGTTGCCTGAGTAAGTCCCGCCCAGGCCACCTTTGGGCAAGGTGTCAAGCAGATATTTTTTTCCGACCACCGCTCCCAGTGGAAGGCCACCAGCAATGCTTTTGCCTAGCAGGATCAAATCAGGTTCGATACCCAGTCGTGTAAAGGCAAAGCGCTGTCCGGTGCGACCAAATCCGGACTGGATTTCATCGGCAATCAGCAAAATGCCCTTTTCCTCGCAGAACGTGCGTAACGCTTGTGCAAATTGAGGGTCGAGGGCAAGGAATCCACCTTCGCCCTGGACGGGTTCCAGAATGACGCAGGCGACTTCATCGACATCGATTTCGACGCTGAAGAGCCGATCCATTGCGTTGAGCGCTTCCTGCGCCGTGACGCCAGTGTCTTCACTCGGGTAGGGAAGGTGATAAACCGGGCCTGGCAACGTGCCGACACGCTGCTTGTACGGTGCCACTTTGCCGTTCAAATTCAGGGTGGACAAAGTACGTCCATGAAAACCTCCATCGAATGCAATAACCGCAGTGCGACCGGTAGCAGCGCGTGCAATTTTCAGCGCATTCTCTGCTGCCTCGGCGCCACTGTTGGTCAACATGCCACTGACCGAATAGGACACTGGGATGAACTCGGCCAGTCGAGCCATCAGTTTCTTATAGGGTTCGTGAGGCGCTGCATTGAATGCGTAATGCGTCAGCCTGGAGGCTTGGGTGCACACTGCCTCGACAATCCGTGGATTGCAGTGGCCTAGATTCAGCACGCCAATACCACCTACGAAATCGATATAGCGCTTGCCGTCTGTATCCCATACTTGTGCGTTGATGCCGTGGCTCAACGTGATCGGATGGACGATTGCGATGGACTCGCTGATGGAGGAATGTGTCATGACAGCACGCTCTCCATTGCCTCAGCCGGCAAGTTTTCGCTCCGCTTTTTCTCGTACGGAGAAACGGAAAACTTCAGACTGAGAGGTGTCGTCCGTAGGCAATTTTCTGTGGCAAGCATTCGCATTTTGGTGTTCCTGGCTGCATAGGTTTTTTCTATGTAAGCGAGGAATGCTTGGTCACGACAAGCGAAAAGAAATTACAGGATCATTCCGTAAGCTCTTGAAGTGTCAAATTGGGTAATTTCCAAATTTGGCTTGCTCCAGTACCCATTCCGCAAAATTGCGTACCTTTGGGATGTCAGCAGCGTGTTCTGAATAGGCCATGAAATGCGAGCCGGAGCTATGGACGGAGTAGTCCCAAGCAATGACCAATTTCTTTTCGGCGATCTCGTCAGTGACAAGAAATTTTGGTACCAAGGCCACTCCGCAGCCTGCCTGGGCTGCGCGTATGCACATGTAAAAAGTGTCAAAGCGTGGCCCGTGATAGCTGTTTTCTGTATGCAGATCCTGCTCAAGAAACCATTCATGCCAAGCCTCGGGTCGAGAGGTGCATTGCAGCAAGATCAGGTCAGTTAGGTCTGCTGCACTCCTGATGGGTCTATTTTCAAGAGTTTCAGGGGAGCACACGGGGACAACATCCTCTCCGAAAAGCTTGGTGCAGACGGCTCCAGGCCACGAGCCCTGTCCGAAAAAAAAGGCCACATCCGCCTTGGCCTTTAGCAGGTCGAAAGGCTCCAGTTCGCTGCGAATTTCTAGATGGATATTAGGAAAGCGCTTACTGAAACCTTTGAGGTTAGGCACTAACCAGCGTGCGCCGAAGGTTGGTTGGGTTGCCACCCGCAGGACTTCCGTCTCGCCTCCATACGAAAGAATGTACCGACTCGACATATCAACCTGGGTCAATATTTTATCGACCTCTGCAAGGTAGAGCTCGCCCGCAGGTGTTAGCTGTAGGCGTCGGCGCACCCTGTGAAAGAGATGGTGTCGCAGCATTTCCTCCAGCTGAGCAACCTGTTTGCTGACTGCGCTTTGGGTCAGATGGAGTTCTTCGGCAGCACGAGTGAAGCTCAAGTGACGAGCTGCAGCTTCGAAGCACTGTAGGGCAGCCATGGAGGGAGTAAGGCGTTTGGACATGTCTCTCTCTATCTGGTGAAGGCTGAGTTCATTAGCTCAGGGAATGATGTGCTGAGTAAACGTCGTTTGTTGATCGGGGGGATCGGATTAATACTGAACCAGATCAATAATTTCGACCACCATCAGATGCAGGAGAAAAAAATGGTTGATGGACTGCTTAAAGGCCTTGGCGTTTCTGAGGCTACATTCACGAATGGCGGTTATCCCATTCATACACCAATCGATGGTAGTCAAATCGCTTCCGTCACTTTAGAGGGCAAAGCTAGCGTCGCTAAGAAGATCGATCTTGCCCATCAAGCCTTTCTAACTTGGCGTGATGTTCCGGCGCCACGCCGTGGTGAGCTCGTTCGTGTGTTCGGCGAAGTTTTGCGCAAAAACAAAGATCAGCTTGGCGAATTGGTCTCGGTAGAAACCGGAAAAATCCTTCAGGAAGGTCTGGGCGAAGTTCAGGAGATGATTGATATCTGTGACTTCGCAGTCGGTCTCTCTCGCCAGTTGTACGGTTTGACTATCGCGTCTGAGCGTCCGGGTCACCACATGCGTGAAACATGGCAGCCTCTCGGCATCGTCGGCGTGATCAGTGCGTTCAACTTTCCTGCCGCTGTGTGGGCTTGGAACACTACTTTGGCGTTGGTTTGCGGCAACTCTGTACTGTGGAAACCGTCCGAAAAAACCCCTCTGACTGCTCTGGCGTGCCAGGCACTGTTCGAGCAAGCACTGAAAATCTTTGGACAGGCTCCAGAGGGGCTTAGCCAACTGATCATCGGTGATCGTGAGGCCGGTGAGGTTCTCGTCGATGATCCGCGCATTCCACTGATCAGTGCGACTGGCAGCACTCGTATGGGTCGTGAAGTCGGCCCACGAGTGGCTGCTCGTTTCGGTCGTAGCATCCTTGAGCTCGGCGGTAACAACGCGATGATCCTGGCGCCGAGTGCCGACCTTGATTTGGCCGTGCGTGGCATCCTGTTCAGTGCTGTCGGTACTGCTGGGCAGCGCTGCACTACCCTGCGTCGTTTGATCGTGCACCGTTCGATTAAGGATGACGTTGTTGCTCGAGTGAAGGCTGCATACGCCAAGGTGCGTATCGGCGATCCACGTAAGGACAATTTGATCGGGCCGCTGATTGATAAGCACGCTTTCGATTCGATGCAAGGTGCACTGAGCCAAGCGCGTGACGAAGGTGGTCAGGTATTCGGTGGTGAGCGCAAGTTGCAGGATCAGTACCCGAACGCTTACTACGTTGCACCGGCCATTGTTGAGATGCCTGGCCAGTCCGACGTCGTTCGTCACGAAACCTTCGCGCCGATTCTGTACGTGTTGGCTTATGACGAGTTCGAAGAAGCACTTCGTCTTAACAACGAAGTTCCGCAAGGCCTGTCGTCCTGCATCTTCACTTTGGACGTGCGCGAAGCTGAGCGTTTCCAAAGCGCGTCCGGCAGTGATTGCGGTATTGCCAACGTCAACATCGGTACCAGTGGTGCCGAAATTGGCGGTGCATTCGGCGGCGAGAAAGAAACCGGTGGCGGACGTGAGTCCGGTTCGGACTCCTGGAAAGCCTACATGCGTCGTCAGACCAATACGATCAACTATTCTCGCGAGCTGCCTCTGGCTCAAGGTATCGTCTTCGATTGATCACGCTACTCCCCGCGCCGGTTTTGATCGGTGCGGGGAGTTTCAATCTTCGGGAGCAAAATCAGTCGCTAACGGATGTAAATGAGCAAAGCCGGTCGAAACTAATAATGCTCCAGCATAAATAGAATAATCGGCTAACTAGCTTAAGAAAATAATAGAAGGCCAGCGTCATGTTCGTGATATTTGAATATGCCAACCTATTCGCAAGAGGCTTGACGTTGGACACTGAAAAAGTGACGAAGAAGAATACTCCATTCTGGATGGCAGTCGCTCTCTTGTTGGTAGCCACTATTTTGTTATTGGTGAAGTTTTTTCTTTCTAAAAATTTTGTACCACAGGTTGCGCTCGCCATGGGCATACTGTTTGCGGCCATCATGTACGCAAACATCGTTCGCACGCTTATCCGGGCTGCAATGTCCTCTCTCTCAGAGTCTTCGAATCCCACTGCGGACGACGCTTTTAGAGCCAGGTCTCAGGTTCTGGGCGAGTCGTGTGAGTTCATCCTTCCTGAACCTTTGGTTCTATAAACATATGTGTTCCACTGCGAGTCTGCGGTAGAGAGGTAGATTGTATGGTTGAGTTACGTCGAGAGTGTCTCTGGGAGCATGTAACTCCCAAGCTTGCATCGCCAACTGTTCTGGCAAGCACTATCAAGGTGGACGTCTGCGTCATTGGTGGTGGTATTACAGGACTCTCTGCTGCTCTGAACCTACTCGAGAACGGCAAGAGCGTTGCTGTACTTGAGGCTCATCAAGTTGGTCACGGTGGATCTGGACGCAACGTAGGTTTGGTCAATGCCGGTACCTGGATTCGACCAGATGATGTTGAGGCTACGTTAGGGACTAAGGTTGGTGCTCGCCTCAACAAGGTTCTTGGAGAAGCACCAGCTCAGGTTTTTGCCACGATCAACAGACTGGGTATCGATTGTCAGGCGCGTAACGACGGTACCCTTCACATGGCGCACAACGCTACAGGTGTTGCTGACTTGCAAGCCCGCCATGATCAGTGGAAGCGTCGAGGGGCGGATGTTGAACTGCTGACAGGATCCCAATGCCAGGAGTATTGCGGTACGGATAAGATTTCAGCGGCATTGCTGGATCGTCGGGCGGGAACAATTAATCCAATGGGCTATACCTCGGGATTGGCCGAAGCCGTGCGGCGACTGGGCGGTCGATTGTTCCAGAACTCAGCCGTTACCCGGTTGGAGAAGCAGGGTAATTCCTGGTCGGTCAAGACTGCAGATGGAGTGATTGTTTCAGACAAAGTCGTCATTTCGACTGGCGCATATACTGAGGGCGATTGGTCTGAGCTGCATAAGAACTATTTTCGTGGCTATTACTATCAAGTGGCCTCGAAACCTCTAGTGGGTACAGAGGCTGATAACATTCTGAAGTATGGCCAAGGTTCCTGGGACACGCGTACGGTATTGAGTAGTATCCGCCGGGATGCCGATGGGCGTCTGTTGCTTGGCAGTCTTGGACGAACAGATAACAAGCCGAACTGGTTCATCAAAAGTTGGGCCGATAGGATTCAAAGCCACTACTTTTCTAAGTTGGGTAAGGTTGAGTGGGAAATGCACTGGACGGGCTGTATCGACTTTACTCCGGATCACTTGATGCGTTTGTTTGAACCTGCCCCGGGTATTGTCGCCGTTACTGGTTATAACGGGCGTGGAAATACTACCGGTACTGTTGTTGGCAAGGCCTTGGCTGACTACTTGATCGACGACCAGCCTGAAGATTTGCCGATACCTTTCTCGACAATGAAGCCAATTTATAGTGCTGGATTGCGAAGTGCATTCTATGAGAGTGGATTTTCTCTATATCATGCTGGCCAATGTTTGAGAGTTATTCTGTAAAAATGGACTTTTTGACTGGAGGGGACAGCCGAACTCGATCTTGAGTTCGGCTGATAGGTCGCGGCTATTGCGCTGTATGCCTATTCTTCTAATTAAGTCGAATTTTCATCACTCAGTCGTGTAGGGCCTGGCTATGAATAGTGTCTCTGTTATCAGTGAAAGTAATTTCAAACGTCAATTGCACCAGGCGCTGGGGCAGTATGTCAGTGATGACGAGATAAGCCAGGTTCTAAAATTTGCTGATCAATTTTATAGCTTTGCGGCCTTGGATGAGTTTCAGGATCGGCGCATTTCTGATTTGGTTGGTGCAACCATTTCTTTATGGCGAATGCTCATGCAACATGACGCCAAGAGCTCAATAGTCCGAGTATATAATCCGGATTTCGAGCGTCATGGTTGGCAGTCGTCGCACACAGTTGTTGAGATGGTTTGTCCTCAAGTTCCCTTTCTAATCAATTCTATTCGAATGGAACTGAATAATCGCGGGTACAACATTCACACTCTTCAAACCGCTGTTTTTGAACTTGAGTTCGATCAGAAGGGAGAGGCGGTAGGGCAGTCTACCAACGCGTCCGAAATTTCTGATTCATCCAATACGGCAGTGGCTTTTTTCGAGATTGATCGCTGTTCAAGTTCAAGCGAGCTTCGATTGATAGAAGCCGCGCTGATAGAGGTGCTGGAAGAGGTCGGGCTTGTGGATGCGGATCTTTTACCTATGAAGGTAAAAATCAACGAACTCCGTGCCTCTCTGGGAATGTTCGATTCTAGCGCTCAATCTTTAGAACTCGACGAGGCGAGGGCGTTTTTCGATTGGATGCTAAAAGGCCACTTTACCTTTCTAGGCTATGAAGAATTCAAGGTGGTCAATGGATCCTCTTCGGGACACATTGAGTACGATGAGTCGTCATTTTTGGGTATCAGTCGTAGATTACATTCTGGCTTGGATAGTGAATATTTGAAGGTTAGGCCAGAGGTACAAAACTTCCTAACCGCTTCTTTTTTGCTCTCCTTCGCAAAGTCTTCTTATCTCAGTCGCGTGAAACGCTCCACCTATGCTGATTATGTTTCTCTGAGAGAGATTGATTCTTTTGGGAATGTTGTTAAAGAGCATCGATTCATCGGTCTGTTCTATTCTCACGGCCAAAGCGTACGTGATATTCCTTGTATTCGTGTCAAGGTAGCTCAGGTAGAAGCGCGCTCAGGATATGGTGCTGAAAGCCATTTGGGGCAGGAGCTCGCAAGGATCCTCGAGACCTTGCCAAGAGATGATTTGTACCAAAGCTCGGTGGACGAACTCTTCACTACCGTTATTTCCATCGCGCAGATCCAAGAGCGGTTCAAGATTCGTGCGTTTTTCCGAACTGACCCATATGACCGATTTTTCTACTGCCTGACTTATGTGCCTCGTGAGATTTATTCCACTGAAATTCGTCTGAAAATCCAGCAGGTGCTAATGGCGGCTGTAGGTGCGGAGGCCTGTGAGTTTTGGACGGTTTTCTCTGAGTCCGTACTGGCTCGCGTCCAGTTCATTCTCCCTCTTACCGATCACTCATCGGAAGCGGTTGACTACAAACTTCTAGAGCAGCAAGTGATCCAGGCATGCCGCAGCTGGCAGGATGATTACGCCGCCCTGACTGTGGAAAGCTTCGGTGAAGCCCAGGGCACTAACGTGCTGGCCGACTTCCCGAAAGGCTTCCCGGCCGGTTACCGCGAGCGTTTCGCCGCGCATTCGGCCGTGGTCGATATGCAGCACCTGCTGTGCCTGAGCGACAAAAAACCGCTGGTGATGAGCTTCTATCAGCCGCTGGCCCAGTTCTCCGGTCAGCGCGAGCTGCATTGCAAGCTGTACCACGCCGATACCCCGTTGGCGCTGTCTGACGTGCTGCCGATCCTGGAAAACCTCGGCCTGCGCGTGCTGGGTGAATTCCCGTATCACCTGCGCCACAACAGCGGCCGCGAGTTCTGGATTCACGACTTCGCGTTCACCGCCGCCGAAGGCCTGGATCTCGACATCCAGCGACTCAACGACACCCTGCAGGACGCGTTCGTCCATATCGTGCGCGGTGATGCCGAGAACGATGCGTTCAACCGCCTGGTGCTGACCGCTGGTCTGCCGTGGCGCGACGTGGCACTGCTGCGTGCCTACGCCCGTTACCTGAAGCAGATCCGTTTGGGCTTCGACCTGGGGTACATCGCCAGTACCCTGAACAACCACACCGACATCGCCCGCAAGTTGACCCGGTTGTTCAAGACCCGTTCCTACCTGGCGCGCAAGTTAAGCAGCGACAACCTCGAGCAGCGTCTGGAGCACGCGATCCTGGCTGCTCTGGACGACGTCCAGGTACTGAACGAAGACCGCATCCTGCGTCGCTACCTGGATCTGATCAAGGCCACCTTGCGCACCAACTTCTACCAGCCCGACGCCAACGGCCATAACAAGTCGTACTTCAGCTTCAAGTTCAACCCGTACCTGATTCCCGAGTTGCCGAAGCCGGTACCGAAGTTCGAAATCTTCGTGTACTCGCCGCGCGTCGAAGGCGTGCATCTGCGCTTCGGCAACGTGGCCCGTGGCGGCCTGCGCTGGTCTGACCGTGAAGAAGACTTCCGTACCGAAGTCCTGGGCCTGGTAAAAGCCCAGCAAGTGAAGAACTCGTTGATCGTGCCAGTGGGTGCGAAGGGCGGCTTCCTGCCGCGTCGCCTGCCACTGGGCGGCAGCCGTGACGAGATCGCGGCCGAGGGCATTGCCTGCTACCGCATCTTCATTTCCGGTCTGTTGGACATCACCGACAACC